>JBGPHB010000261.1:0-6456 GCA_041484155.1 Bryobacteraceae bacterium | reverse complement strand
TGGATCTGAAACCCGCGGGGCGTTTTGTCGCCTCCGACGTGGACAAAGCCGGAGGCATGCCGGTGATCGCAAAACGGTTGGTGGACGGGGGCTACGTGGATGGCTCGGCTCTCACCGTCACCGGCCGCACCTTCGCCGCGGAAGCCGCCGACGCCAAGGAGACGCCCGGCCAGGAAGTAATTCGGCCGCTATCGAACCCAATCAAGGCGTCTGGCGGCCTGGTGATCATGCGCGGCAATCTGGCTCCGGAAGGCTGCGTGATCAAAGTGACCGGAATCGCACGCAAGGAGCAGCGCGGCCCGGCCCGCGTCTTCGAATGCGAAGAGGATGCGATGCAGGCCGTCACCGGAGGCAAGATTCGCGCCGGCGATATCATCGTGATCCGCTATGAAGGACCGCGCGGAGGTCCGGGCATGCGCGAGATGCTCGGCGTCACGGGCGCAATCGTCGGCGTGGGCCTCTCCGAAGAAGTCGCGTTGATCACCGATGGCCGCTTCAGCGGCGCGACGCGTGGTTTCACGGTAGGGCACATCGCACCGGAAGCGGCGAACGGCGGACCCATCGCCGCTGTCCGCGAGGGCGACATCATCGCATTGAACATCGAAAAACGAACCATCGAACTCGAGATATCCGCCAGCGAACTCGACGCCCGGCTGCGGGCGTGGAAACCACCCGCGCCGAAATATACCTCGGGCGTGTTTCAGAAATACGTCAAGCTGGTCGGCTCCGCCGCGCAGGGGGCGGTTACTGGATGAACAGACTCGGGACGGCCGCTGGCGTCCTGGTGTGGTTGCTTCAATGCCAGTCTGGTTCGGCGCAACCCTCGATCAGCAGTGTCGCGAACTCCGCCAGTTACAGCACTTCCGTGGCTCAGGGCTCGATCTTCGTAGTGTTCGGCTTCGGTCTCGGCCCGGCTACTCTGGTGCAAACACCGACTTACCCTTTGACGACGCAGCTCGCTGGTACGTCGGTGAAAGTGGTGGCCGGCGGAACGACCTTCCCCTGTCCCATCTTTTACACGTCCGCTACGGTGCTCGCTGCCGTCCTGCCCTCCAAGACGCCGGTGGGAGAGGGCAGCCTGACCGTAACCTATAACGGCCGCACAAGTTTTTCGGTCTTCATCCGGGTGGCCAAGAGCGCCGTTGGTATTTACACTTTGACCAGTTCCGGTATGGGCGGCGGAATCGTCACCGGCGACGGGTACGTGACCAAGTCACTGTTACACTCCGCCCGGCGGGGCGAAATTGTTACGGCCTGGGCCACCGGCATGGGTCCCATTGAAGGGAGCGACGCCGATGTTCCGACACCGGGGTCCATCTTCAACGCGGAAGTGTTCGTCGGCGACCGAAGCGCCAAAGTATCTTATGCCGGCCGCTCGGGGTGTTGCCCGGGGTTGGATCAAATCGCGTTCGAGGTTCCGGATGCGCCTCAATCCTGCGTTGTGCCGCTGTCGATTCGCACCTCGGGCGGCTCGAGCAATTTCGTCACGCTTCCGATCGCCGACGGAGCGCAGTGTTCGAATCCGCCGCCGGGAGTTCCCACCGAATTCTTAACGCGAGCCACGAATGGCGAACCACTTTCCATTGGTCACTTCTCAATCGGTCCGGTTTCGATCCTCCAGGGAGCGGGCTTCAGCTTTGTTCAAGGTCTTGCCGCACAGCTCTCCAGAGCTCTGCACGCGAGGGTGTCGGAGGCGGACGTGTCCCGATTGGTCCGCGCCTATCGAGTCGGAAACATGGCGCAGGTTCGGAGGACGATGGCTCAGTTCGCTCCACAGCTCAAAGCCGCCGATCCCCGAACTAGAAACGTGATTCGTGCGGCTATTTCCGGAGATTCGCAAGGCGCCGGGGCGAGGTTCGGGAAATCCAGCGGGATCGGGGTACTCACCGCCCAGCTTGCATCTGATTTTCCGGGGGCCGGAACCTGCACCGTAGTCCAGAACTTGCCACTCGGCGGCGGGATCAAGAGCAGCGCCCTGGACGCGGGAAATACTCTGACAGTGGATGGACCGGCCGGCCGTAAAACCATGACACGGATTGCGAGCGGGCAGTATCAGGCGCTGATGGGTACCGGAGTCTCCCCGACCAGTACGACCACCGGGCTTTATACCATCTCCGGCACTGGAGGCGCGAATCTAGGGGCGTTCTCTGTATCGTTGAACATTACCAGCACCCTGGTATGGACCAACAAGGCCGCGGTGAATACCGTGGACCGGACACGCCCCCTCACGGTGACCTGGTCCGGCGGACCAGTCCCCGGATACATCGTCATTGGAGGAGCGACGCGGTCTTCCGAAAGGGCTGCGTTGTTCATCTGCGCCGAGGATTCGCGAAAAGGGACGTTCAGCATCCCGGAGTTTGTGCTTTCCGCCCTTCCGAGTGCGGCGGGAACACTCTTCCTTGCGCCGCACCCGATGAACAAGCAAGTCCAGGTGCCCGGTCTGGACCTTGCGTTCATCTCCGAGGGAAGCTACGATGCTCGGGACGTGGCGTTTCAATAGCCCCCTTGAGCAAGATGGCCGTGCGCTCTTGTGGAGAGGCGCGGCTCAGGAGTGTGGCGCCGGCTTCCCGCGTCTCTGTGGTGCGAACGTCGGGTGCGACCAGCCCTTCCGGCGTCGACGGAGTGGTAATTTCACGCTGACGCTACTAACTAAAAGACGGATAACCTGCGCGGGAAGATACGGCTGCGACGGCAGACGAAACCGTCTGCCCCACCTTGCCCCTCAATGTTTTGAAGGGGTGGGGCAGGCGGTTTCGCCTGCCAGCTTATTTTTCACACCTTCTGTCTTACAGATGAGGGTCGATCATCTTCAGCAGGTCGGGCTTGGGCATCGCGCCCACGCGCTGCTCCACCACTTTGCCGCCCTTGAACAGCAGCAGGGTGGGGATGCCCCGGACCTGGTAACGCATGGGCGTGGCCGGGTTGTCGTCCGTGTTCATCTTCCCGACCTTGATCTTGCCGAGGTACTCGGCAGCCACGGCGTCCACGGTCGGCGACATCGCGCGGCACGGGCCACACCACGGCGCCCAGAAGTCCACCAACACGGGGACATCCGAGTTCAGCACGTCCTGGTCGAACCCGCCGTCGCTAAAGTTCAGAGTATGTTCACCGGCCATAAATCCTTTTCCTTTAAGCTCCGTTACTTATGATGCTTGAAGCTACCCTTTGGATGCAAGTTGGAGGGACTGGTAGACTTCCTGGTATTGCTCCGCCGAGGCGTTCCAGGAATAGTCTTTCGCCATTCCCCGGCGCATCCGCGCCAGCCAGGGACCCTGATCCTGCCATGCATCCAAAGCCGCTCGGATGGCCCCGGCGAGGGCCTCAGGCGCATATTCGCCAAACTTGAACCCGGTATCGTGGTCGACGGTATCCTCCAGGCCGCCGGTCGCGCGCACAATGGGCACGGTCCCATAGCGGAGGCTGTAGATCTGGCTTAACCCGCACGGCTCGTAGCGGCTGGGCATCAGGAACATATCCGATCCGGCCTCAATGAGATGCGACAGAGCCTGGTCGTAGCCGACCCGCAGCGCGAACTTGTCGGGCCGTTCGCCGGCTAGGGATCGGAACAGGTTCTCGAATCGCGCTTCCCCGGATCCGAGCACCACCATCGCCAGATTCTCCTCCACCAATTCCGCGGCGATCTCCGCCAGCAGATCGAATCCTTTCTGCTCGGCAAACCGTGAGACGATGCCGATCAGCGGTCGCCCAATGTCCAGCGGTAGACCCATCTCCTCGAGCAATGCAAGTTTCGAGGCGAGTTTGCCCGAAAGATTGTCAGCCGAGTAGGGCGCAGCGATGTACCGGTCGTTTTCCGGGCTCCACTCCGCGTAGTCGACTCCGTTCAGGATGCCGGTGAGCTTATACGCCCTGGAACGCAGCAACCCATCGAAGCCGAACCCGTATTGGGGAGTCTGGATCTCCCGCGCGTAAGTGGGGCTGACGGTGGTGACGGCGTCGGACCAAACGATACCCGCCTTCAGCAAGCTCACCTGTCCATAGAACTCCATCCCGCCGGGCTGAAACAGGCCGCGGTCCAGTCCCAGGTCTCCGAATACGGCCCCGGGGAGATTCCCCTGGTAGCCCAAATTGTGAATGGTCAAGACACACTTGGTTCCGAAAAACGTCGGGTCGCCCGAGAAAGTGGTTCGGAGATACGGCCCGAGCAGCCCAGCCGGCCAATCGTGCCCGTGGAAAATGTGGGGGCGAAAGAGGTCCCGGGCGATAGCGAGCGCCGCCTGATTGAGCAGGCCGAAACGAATGTGGTTGTCCGGGTAATCCACTCCCCCGTCGTTGTAGATGCCCGGGCGATCGTACAGAGCGGGGCAGTCGACGAAAAAGTAGCGTACGCCGCCGTGAACCACTTGGTCGATGGACACGACGAATCGGCGGGGGCCAACCCACAGCGGTGTATCGCTCAAGATGCGCTCGTCCGCCGCGATCTGGGCGACGCGGTACCGCGGCAGCACCACCGCCACTTCTTCGCCGCGTTGCGCCAGGGCCGCCGGGAGCGCCCCCAAAACATCGGCGAGACCGCCCGTCTTAACGAACGGAGCCGCCTCCGCCGCCACCATCAGGATGCGAGCCATGAGCCATTTTAGCCGGGAGACAGCAAATGCTTCTGAACCTTTCCCAGGGCGTTGCGCGGCAGTTTATCGACTGCCTCAAACCTTCGCGGGAGCTTGAACGATGCGAGTCGCTCGCGGCACCGCGCTTCCAGCGTATCCAGCGGCGCGTGGGCTGCCTCTTTCAGGACGACGTAAGCCACCGGAACCTGGCCCCGGACGCGGTCCGGTTCGCCGACCACGGCGGCTTCGGAGACCTCGGGTTGCTCCATCAGGAACTCCTCGATCTCGCGAGGGTAAATATTAAAGCCGCCGGAGATGATGAGATCGCTCTTCCGCCCGCTGAGCGTGTAGTAACCGTCTGAGGAACGCTCGGCGATGTCGCCGGTCTTGAACCAGCCGTCGAGAAACGCCGCGCGCGTTGCGGCGTCGTTCCTCCAGTACCCGGCGAAGACGTTAGGACCCTTCAACTGTATCTCCCCGGTGTCGTCAAGGCGCACGGAAACCCCCGGGAGAGGAAACCCGACGCTGCCTGGCCGCCGCTCCCCGGTGTAGGGGTTCGAGATGTTCATCAGCGTCTCGCTCATGCCGTATCGCTCCAGAATCGTATGTCCGAACAGGGCTCGAAACTCTTCCAGAACGTGCGCCGGCAGGGGCGCCGAGCCGGAGACGAACAGCCGCATGTCCTTCCCGATCTGGCGCGCCGCGTCCGCCGGAGTGTCCAGCAGACGCACGTATACGGTCGGGACACCGAAGAACAGCGTCGGGCGGTAGTCCAGACACTGCGCCGTCGCCGAGGTGTGATCGAAGCGTTCCAGCAGGCGCATTCGGCAGCCGGACATCAGCCAGCAGTGCAAGCCGTTGCCGAGCGCGTGGACGTGAAACAGGGGCAGCGCGAGCAGGAACCGGTCGTGCGCGGTGATCTGCCAGCAGGTCAGCAAATTCAATGCGTTGGCGGCGAAATTGTTGTGCGTGAGGATGGCGCCTTTGGATGTGCCGGTGGTGCCGGAGGTGTAGACCAACGCGGCGGGCGCGTCGCCGTCAAGGTGGGGACTGGCAGGCGGAACCGCCTGCCCCACTGCAGCCTCCAACAATGCGGGCAAGTCGCGCTCGGTGATGTACAACTTCGGCTCGGCGTCGGAAAGGATGTGGGAGATCTCGCGCTCGCGATAGAGAATGTTGATCGGCACAAAGATGACGCCGAGCTTGATGCAGGCGAGATACAGATCGATCATCTCGATGCGATTCGCGAGGTAGACGCACAAGCGGTCTCCCTGCATGAGGCCGCGAGCGGTGAGCGCGTGCGCCGTGCGATTGCTGCGCGTATCGATTTCGCCAAAAGTGTAAGTGGCTCCGGCCCACTCCAACGCAACTTGGTCGCGGCGCCCGGCCAGCGAGAGATCAAAGAGGTCACGCAGATTCATATTTTCCGGGGGCGTAGTCCTCGTCGAAGGACGCGGTCCTCTGGACGTTCATGCCTTGCGCTTAATCAACGCGGCAGCGGAGGTGAACGGACGCGAAAGACGTCCCTGGGTGATTGCTTCGTCGGCCTCGCGCTCCTTCTGTTGCCATTCTGGCGTCCAAAACCAAGCTTGGTTTTTCGGGATGACCTTGGGCGGAAACATTTTGGGGATGGAACCTCGATGTTTCGGACCGCTCATTGAAGCGATGTCCTTACATCCCCACTGTAAGGAATCAGACGAGATTCTGCAAGGCGAGGTTAGACCATTTTCGGAGTTGCCCGCTCCCTAACGGTCGCGGTTCGGTAAGTGGCTCATTGCCCTGAACCGCGCGCGTTAGCAAGCGGGCAGGTGGTCTAGTCGTTCACATCCACGGTTTCGACAAAACAACTATCGAATGCGCGGTTCAGAACGTCTTCAGTCAGCGCCATGGC
>JBGPHB010000260.1:0-6459 GCA_041484155.1 Bryobacteraceae bacterium | reverse complement strand
GCGCGGCGCTCCGCGTCGATCAGCTTCGCGAGCGACTGCCCGCGCAGGTAGTCGAAGGCGGCCAGCTTCATCCTGGTGTTCGGTATCCTGCCCTGCTCCGGAAACTTCCCGACCGCCCAGAAGGAGAACACTTTGTCATTGGGTCCTTCGATGTAAAGCTGAACCTGGGAGTGTTGATCGGTGGCGCCCAATGCGGCGACTGGTGTCTGTCCGGTGTGCACGGTCTCTCCGAGCCTGTTCGTCGCCTTGCCCAGCGATTCCGCCCAAAGCTGCCGGAACCAGAAAGCGGTCCCCCATAGGCGATTGGAATAGGGGAATGCCACCTGAATCGGCTTGTTCTTGCGCGTGCACAGCAGGTAATGATAAAGGGCCGCCCGAAGCGCGGGATTCTCCGCCAGGCTGGGACGCCAGCAATCGCGCGTGATAGCCGCCGCGCCGCGCGTCAGTTTCCGGATATCGATTCCCACCAGCGCCGCCGGAACCAGTCCAACCGCCGAGAGCACGCTGAAGCGACCGCCCACATTTTCGGGAATGGTGAAGACCGGATACTTCTCCCGCGCCGCCAGGGCGGCCAGATCCCCATGTCCCGCCGACGTCACTGCGATGATCCGCTGCGACGCCTTCTTACCCATCTTGTCCCGCAGCCATTTCTCGACCATCAGGAACGTAGCCATCGTCTCCGCTGTCGAGCCTGACTTGGCGACCACCACGACAAGCGTCTTCTTGGGATTCATCGATTTCAGCGCCGCCCCAATGAATGACGGATCGACATTGTCGAGGATCACCAGCCTTGGATTCTTCGCCGAGAAGGGGGCTTGGAGGGGATGCGGACCGCGTATCGCGCAATCGAGCGCCCAGGAGCCGAGCGCGCTGCCGCCGATCCCAAGCAGACACACTGCGTCGTAGCTGCCGCGGACCTGCCCCGCAAACTTCCGGATCCCATCCACCAGCACGGTCTGAAAAGGCAGATGCGGAAAGCCGATATCTCCGCTTTCGCTCCGTTTCTGGAAGGCGCGGAGCGCGTCGGAAGCCAGCTCGGAGCTGGCTTTCACTTCCGCGCGAGTAACTCCGTCGGCTTCACCGACCATGTCGGCGAGGAGGTTGGTTTCATCAAACTGGACTCTCATGGCGTCTACGCACGCCCATTATGCCAGATCAGAATCGGATCCCGACACCAAATGAGCCTTCCAGTTGCCGGAACCAGCCCGGTGACCTCAGCGAGCTGGCGGAGTCGCTTGCATATTGCAGATCGTACGGCGAGCCCCCATGGATGTCGCGCACATCGATGCGAACGAGCACGTGTTTGACCAACTGGACCTTAAGGCCGCCGCCGTAGTTAAACCCGATCGTCCGAGAGCCGGCTCCGGGCCAATCGGCCAGCGGCGGCGTGCCGTAGAACTGGACCTGCGCGCCGGCCGTCACGTACGGACGAAACCGTTCGCCGTTCGGCATGAAGTAGCAAATAGCGTTGACGAACACCTGATTCAGCCAAAGGTCCCCGGTCTCCTCCTTGGTGGTGGTGCTGGTACCGTCGCTGGGCACAAGTTTCGAGCTGATGTGGGCCCTGCTCCGCAGATAAGAGGCTTCGATGCCGTAGTAGCCGGAGGTATTCCAGGTCAGGCGCACGCCGTAGGCTGGCTGGATGCCTCGTAATTTCGTGTCGTCATCCTTAGGCGTCGAGCTGTTAGCGGATCCGAGTACCTTGTGGCTCAGCCTCAAATAGCTCACCACCGGGGCAACTTCCCAGGTCTGGGCCGACATCATGGTCATTGTCGCCGCTGTCGCCACGGCTAGCCTCAGCCACATCCGCAAGTTCTCCTTATAGTATGGAATTACTTCTAGACGCGCCCCGAGTGTGTTGGGTTAAAGAAAATTGTAGCAGTTGCGGGCGCTAAGTCCGAATGGTGGGGAAGGTCTTCGACATGTGGTCGTGCCAGGTGAGGCTTTCCTCGTCCGCCAGGGACCATAGCAGACCGAGGCCAGCCGAAAGAAAACTCAGGCAGGCGGCCGCAAAGCGGACCGCGCGCTCGCGACGGTCGATCGGGGAGCCGTCAAAATTGATCAGCCGCAAACCAGTCCAGCGCTCGCCGGCTGTTTCCGATCCAGTCAGCACCCAGAGAAGTCCGTAGAACAGCGCGATCGACAGGAAAGCGCCGCCGAATCCGATTCCCATGCCTACGTTGATCTTTCCGAATTCGCCGCCGCACAGGTAAAACGTCAGAAGGAATACGCCGAACGCGATGACCACGATACTGAAGTCGAGAGCGGAGCCGACGGCGCGGTGCGTAGGTGTCGCCACGGGAGCGTCGCAATAGATCACGGCTTCCACGGAAGTCTTGAGCGTCCGTGGCGCGTGGGGAGCCGGCGGGAGAAAATCGAGGAATGCTTGACCGTCCGCCGGCGCCGCGGCGTGCCGCCGAAGTCTTGGCTTAGGTTCGTGAGCCTTGGCCGTGGACGGGAATTGCAAGACGTTTCCGGTCTCCGGGTCTGTGAAGAGCCGGGTCTGGCGAGGGACCTGTGTCCGCTGTGGCGGAAGCGCTACTTCCGGCGCCATCGACTGTTCGGCCGGAACCGGAGCCGAGGCCATCGCCAGCGCGGTCGCCTGAGCGCCCAAATACGAGCTGACGTAGTTTTCCGGCGCAGGGCGCGCTGCCGCGGCCGGAAGTCGCCTGCCGCACCGCTGGCATCGAGGTTCGTCGTCCGAATTTGAGTGTCGACAGTAAAGACAGTTCATGCCGGGTTATTACCTAGACCCTTGCGAGGGATGTTTTCGCCGTGCTACTTTTTCGATTGGTCCCACTTCGTGTATCGCTCAAGGTCTATCCTTCCTTACGTAACATAATTCGCAACTTTTGTCACGATCTTTCGATTACCGCGGCGCTTTTTCTCGTCGCCGCGCAGATTGCGTTACCGCAAATAAATCGCATAGATGCGCCGCCAAAGGATTTCTTCGATGTCTCCGCCGTCAGCCAGGAGATTAACGGTCCGTTACGCAAATTACGCGGGGCCGCGAGAGTGGAGACCTCCACCATGGTCCTGTCCGCCGACGAGATCGATTACAACGAGCAGACGGCCTACGCCGAGGCCCGCGGCAATGTTCACTTCAAACACTTCGAGCGTAACGAGGAAATTTCCGCCAGCAAGGCGGAGTATTACTTCGACGAAGAGAGGGGTAAGTTTTATGACGTAGTCGGCTCCACGGTCATGCGCATCGAAACGCGGCCTGGCGTGCTGAGCTCAACCAGTCCTTTTCATTTCGAAGGTAAGTGGGCCGAGCGATTGGGAGCTCGATACGTCCTCTATGACGGAATGATCACCAATTGCAAGATTCCGCGTCCTTGGTGGACGCTGCGCGGTCCCAAGTTCGACATTATTCCCAACGATCGCGCGCTGGCGTACAAGGCGGTGTTTCGCGTCCGCCGGATGCCGCTCTTCTATACCCCGTTCTTTTACAAGTCACTGGCGAAGATTCCCCGGCGAAGCGGTCTTCTGATGCCCAATGTCGGGAACAGCACCACGCGCGGAAAATGGTTCGAGGCCGGCTACTTCTGGGCGATCAACCGGAGCTACGACGTCACTTACCGCCTTCAGGACTTCACCGAGCGCGGGCTGGCGCATCATGTGGAGTTGCGCGGAAAGCCGCGCGCCGGCACGGATTTCGACGCCATCGTGTTCGGAGTACAGGATCGCGGAGAGAAAGTTCCCGGCCAACTTGTATCTCAACCCGATGGAACCGACCTGCTGGTTTGCAATTCCGGTGATTCTCTAAAGGACAGCGAGTGCCGCCACAAACAGGGCGGGTTCACGATTCAGGCGGAAGGACGCTCGGATCTGGGGCACGGTTTCATCGCCCGAGGATCGCTGAATTACCTCACCTCGCTGGAATTCCGACAATCGTTCAGCGAGACATTCCACGAGGCGATCTTCGCCGAAGTCCATTCGCTGGGGTCCATTACAAAGCAATGGTCCACGTACAATCTGAATCTAGTCGTTTCGCGTGTCGATAACTTTCAGAGTCTGGATGCGGGGGACGCGATCCTCATCCGGAAACTCCCGGAGCTTGAGTTTTCAAGCCGCGACCGCCAGATTTCGGACCGGATTCTTCCTATTTGGGTTTCCGTCGATTCGAGTGTGGGCCTGCTGCGCCGCACGCAGCCTCTTTTTCAAACGCGCCAATTCACCGAGCGCGCCGATTTCCAGCCGCGGGTGACCACCGCTCTCTATTGGAAGGGGTTTCATCTGATTCCCAGTTTTTCGGTTCGCGGAACTCATTACGGAGAGAGACAGGAAGATGGACGAATTCAGGGGGCGAACTTCAATCGCGGTTCGCGCGAAGTGGTCGTGGATCTCATCACTCCTTCGCTGGCGCGAGTTTTCAAACGGAAGACCTTCCTGGGCGAGCAGTTGAAACATGTCATCGAGCCGCGCGCGTCCTTCCGCAGCGTGGCCGGTGTCATGGATTTTGACAAGATCATCCGCTTTGACGAGACCGAACTGCTATCCAATACGACGGAAGTAGAGATCTCTCTCACCAACCGGCTCTATGCGAAGCGCAATGGACAGGTCTCCGAAGTCCTGAGCTGGGAGGTCTGGCAGCGCCGCTATTTCGATCCGAATTTCGGGGGCGCGGTTGTGCCAGGTCAGCGCAACGTGGTGCTCAGCGCGATCGAGCTCACCCCTTACACGTTCCTGGACCAGCCGCGCAATTACTCGCCTGTAGTGTCGGTCCTGCGCGTGACTCCGGCGCCGGGAATCGGAATCGAGTGGCGGGCGGACTATGATCCCCTCCGCAGCCAGATCGTCAACAGCAGCCTCTCGGCCGACGCCCGGAGAGGCGCCTTCTTCCTCTCGGCGGGCCATTTGCAAGTTCATAGCGTTCCGCTGCTCACCGCCAACGCCAATCAGTTCCGCGGCGGGGTCGGGTTCGGCAATCCCAACCATCGGGGTTGGAACGCCGCCTTCACGTCGGCCTACGACTTCCGCGTCGGGTCGATGCAGTATACGACGACGCAGGTCACCTACAACACCGACTGCTGCGGGTTGAGCGTGCAGTGGCAGAGGTTCAATATCATCTCTCGGTTCGACAACCAGTTCCGGATCGCCTTCGCCGTGGCGAATATCGGCACGTTTGGGACTCTCAAGAAACAGGAACGAGTCTTTTAGGCTGTGAGAAAAGAGCAGAAGCCCGTCGTCCGCGGATTCTTCGCCAACCTGGGACCGGGTCTGATCACCGGGGCCGCCGACGACGACCCGTCCGGCATTTCCACTTACTCCGTGGCAGGCGCCACCTTCGGTTACGCTCCACTTTGGACGGCGCTTTTCTCGTTCCCCCTGATGGCTGCGGTGCAGCTGATGTGCGCACGGCTGGGCATGGTCACCGGACGTGGCCTGGCGAGCGTGATCCGGCGCCGCTATCCGCGCTGGGTGCTGTGGAGCGCGTGCCTGGTTCTGGGGGTGGCGAATGTCGTCAATATCGCGGCCGATCTGGGCGGAATGGCCGAGACCACCGAAATGGTCACTGGGGTCAGCCGGTTCTTCTGGACTCCTTTTTACGCCATTGCCATCGTGAGCCTGTTGTTCTGGCTGTCCTACCGGCGGATCGCCCGGAGCTTCAAGTGGCTGACGATGGTATTGTTTGCTTACCTGATCACGGCGTTTCTGGCCCATCCGGACTGGGGCGCCGTGCTGCGCGCGACGTTCGTCCCCCATCTCGAATGGACCCGCTCGTTCATCGCCGTGCTGGTGGCGATACTGGGAACCACCATCTCGCCCTATCTTTTCTTTTGGGAGGCCGCCCAGGAGGTAGAAGAAGAGCGCGCCATGGGGCGCAACCTCGCGCAGCGCAAAGGCGCCACCGGCGCGGAGTTGCGCAAATCGCGAGTCGACGTCGTAAGCGGGATGTTCTTCTCGAATTTCATCATGTACTTCATCATCCTGACGGCGGCCGCCACGCTCCATGCCCACGGGCAGACGCGCATCGCGACCGCGCGGCAGGCGGCCGAGGCGTTGAGGCCACTGGCCGGCGACGGAGCATACTGGCTCTTCACGTTGGGACTCATCGGAACGGGTATGCTCGGTGTTCCCGTGCTGGCGGGATCTTGCGCGTATGCGGTTGCCGAAGGCGCGGCCTGGCGAGGGTCGCTCGAACAGAAGCCGCACGGCGCCAAGAAATTCTACGCCGTGATGGCGATCGCCGTTATGATCGGCCTAGCCCTGAATTTCTCCAAGATGGACGCGATCAAGATGTTGTTCCTTTCGGCGGTGGTGAATGGATTGTTGGCGCCGCCGCTGATTCTGCTTGTGGTTCTTCTCACGAACGATCCCAAGGTGATGGGACGGCGAGTGAATCCACCGGCGCTGCGGATTCTTGGCTGGGTGGCGTTTCTCGTGATGACGGCGGCTGCGGTGGCGATGTGGGTGACGTCGTGACAAGCGGCAGGAAGGGGCTACCAGACTGTG
>JBGPHB010000259.1:0-6467 GCA_041484155.1 Bryobacteraceae bacterium | reverse complement strand
CGGTAGACCGTAGCTACCGAGCCATCCGGCTGTTCCTCCTCGCCTTCCGCCTGGATCAGCCGATGCACTTTCCCGAGCACATCCAAACGCTCTTCCAGGTCCAGCTCATCGGCCTCCAGAAGCGCGGCCAGAACCGTGGAGGTGAAGACTTCGCCTTCGATGCTGGCGTATTGGAGCGCCTGCCGCTGCGCATCGCTCAGCAGGCCCACTTTCTTCGCGATCATGCTGCGCACGCTGACCGGAACGTCCAGCTCCATCTGCGCCAGCGGCGGCTGCAACTTCCAGGCGCCGTTGGTGCGCACAATGTCACCCCGCTCGGCTAGAATCTGGATGGCGCCGGTGGCAAAGAGCGGATGCCCCTCGCTCTTGCGATGGATCACGGATGCCAGTTCCGCCGGAAACTCGTTGGGAGCGAAATGCGCATCCAGGTAAGCCGCGACGTCGGCAGCTCCCAGAACCTGTAGCGCGATCTCCTCGCAAACCCCTCGCGCCTGCATCTCTGTGTAACACTTCTTCAACGTAGGGTTGGTGCGCTCGATGTCTTCCGGTCGAGCCGTGGCGACCAGCATCAGTCTCTGGCCGTGGGCCCGCTCCGCCAAGTGCCGCAACATGTCCACGCTCGCCGGATCGATCCAGTGAATGTCTTCCAGCACCAGCAGCACTGGTGTTTCCGCGGTGAGGGCGGCCAGCGCGTCGCCCAGTTCCCGCAGCATACGGTCTTTGGTCGCGCCTGTGGCCTCGCGCAGGATCTGGTCCATGGCTCCGGAAGAGAATATCGCTGGAAACTGCAAACACCATGTGGGCGCGTGCCGGCGCAGCAGCGCGGCCACCCGCTCCCGCCCCGGACTGTGCAGCAGGCTTCCCACTGCGTCCAGAAACGGCAGGTAGGCTTCGCCGGCGCCGTACTGCTCCACGCAAGCACCGCGTGCCAGCACCAGATCCGCATTCTTCTTCCGAGCCCGGTAGACGAACGTGCGGGTCAAAGCCGTTTTGCCGATACCCGGTTCTCCCGACACCAGCGCTACCTTGCCTGTGCCCTGTACCGCGGACCGCAGCAACTCCTCCAGTTTGCCAAGCTCTTTCTCGCGCCCGAACACCGGATCTGGTTCCCGCTCCTCCAAGCGCGGCGCGGCTTGCGGTACGGTCCTGCGGAGTTCTTCGAGCGCGCTGAACAAGTCCGCGGCCGATTGGTAGCGCCGATCCCGGTCCTTTTCAAGCGTGCGCATCAGAATCGAGTTCCATCCTGCCGGCAATTCGGGCCGCAGCGAACCGGGTAGCGCGGGATGGCCGCTCGCCACTTCTCGCAGAGTTTCAAGAAGCGACGAGCCCCGGAACGGACGCACGCCCGTCGCCGCCTCGTACAGCAGGCAACCGAACGAGAACAAGTCGGAGCGCGGGTCCAACTCTTCGCCCCGCGCCTGCTCCGGCGACATATAGGCAGGTGTGCCTAGAATCGTATGCGCCGCCGTCGCGTCCATGGCTGCCGCGTCCGGCCCGGCGACTTTCGCCAGGCCGAAATCGAGCACCTTTATGCCCGCCGCGGTGAGCATCAGATTGTCCGGTTTCAAATCACGATGGATGATCCCGCGTTCGTGGGCCGCCGCCAGTGCTTGGGATACCTCCGCCGCGCAGCGCAGCAATTGGTCGAGCGGCAACGGACCTTCCCGTAGGCGCGCCGCCAGCGTCTGGCCTTCCACGTACTCCATCACCAGGTACGATGCGCCGTCCTGTTCGCCGACGTCGTACAGTGTGCAAATATGCGGATGATTTAGCGCCGCTGTGGCCTGCGCCTCGCGCTGAAAGCGAATCCGGAAGTCGGGCCGCTGCGCTTTTTCCGCATGGATCACCTTGATCGCCACGGGACGGCCCAGGCGCGTGTCGCGCGCGCGAAACACCTGGCCCATGCCGCCTTCCCCCAACAGCGCTTCCAACTGGTAAGGGCCCAATCGAGCCGACGGCGCGGCCGCCAGGCCGATCTCCACGGTAGCTCCGGAATCCGCGGCCAGCAGCGCCTCCACTTCGGCGCGCAGGCTGTCATCACTGGGGCAAGCTTCCGCCATGTACGCCGCACGTCGCCGGGGATCAAGTTTCCGGGCGGATGCGAACAAGTCGTCGATTCTGCTCCGTCGTTCCGGGGACATGGCGAGCTTCCATTCTATCCATCCGTCGGCTTCCTTTTCGGTTGACATCCCGCCGCCCTTACGCGTACCCTGTCAGTGACAGTTCGCAATCGAGGAATGCACGGGAAGGCGGTTAGATTCCGCCACTGCCCCGCAACTGTAATCGGCAAGTAATCATGGCCGGGATTGGTCACTGCGCAAGCGGGAAGACCGGTTCCGAAAAGGGCCAGCCGTAAGTCAGGAGACCGGTTCCTCGACCCAGACTGAAGTACGACTCGAGGGAGATCGTCTCATGACAACTACTTTATTCCTGTTTGTCCTTTTCAATGTGCGCGGTGTGGTCCTGGACCCCACGGCACGTCCGGTCGAAGGCGCGCAAGTTGCCTGCGGCTCGGAAGCCACTTCCACCAATGCTCACGGGGAGTTTGAATTCGCTGCCGCGAATGCTTGCGATGCCGTCGTGACCAAGACTGGCTTCGCGACCAGGGGCCTGCGTCTCGACGACTCGAAACATAACCAGATCGCTCTAGTGCTGGCGCCTGCCAGCGACCGTGTGGTGGTTACCGCCACCGGTTCGCCGGTGGCGCTCGAAGAGGCCGGAGTCGCGGCGGACGTCTTCACCGCTCAGGATTTCAAGAAGCGCCAGTATCCCTTCCTTCAAGACGTCCTGCGCGATGTTCCCGGCTTGAGTGTGGTGCAAACCGGAAACAACGGCGGCATCACCAGCTTGTTCGCGCGCGGCGGCGGGAGCAACGCCGCGCTGGTACTGCTGGACGGCGTGCCCCTTACCGAGCCCGGCGGCTCGCTCGATTTCGCGCACCTCACCTCCAGTGGTCTCGATCGAATGGAAGTGATCCGCGGCTCTGAGAGCGCGCTGTTCGGCGCGGAAGCTTCGAGTGCCGTGATCCAGGTCTTCACCCGCCACGGCGACGCGGAATCGAACGTTCCACACGGGTCGATCTCCTACGAGCGCGGCTCGTTTTCGACCGACCACTGGATTGCTTCGCTCGACGGTGGTCTCGCGAATCGAATGGACTACGCCCTGGCCGCGGACCAGTTCCGCACCACCGGCGAGTTCCCGAATGACGCGTATCGCATCACCACCGGCACCGCGAATATCGGATACCGCTTCTCGAACGCCACCAGCCTGCGCGCCGTCTATCGCACGTTCGATTCCTACACTGGCGTGCCGGGGCAGGTGGGCTACGATCTCACGAACTACGGCGCGACCGAAACGGCTCGCGACTCCGCCGTGAGCGTGCGGCTGGACGATGCTCGGGGCAGCCGGTTCGTTCAGCATGTCAGCTTCGGCTATCACCGCTATCGCGATCTCTTCGTGGACCAGGGCACGGGGGGACCGTATAACATCGCCGCACTGCTTCGCACCGTACCGGCGACGCCAAGCCCGCTGGTATATTTTGTGAAACTGGTCAATCCATCCACGTCAACCGCGCCTCCCGGGACGGTACTCGCCCAGGCGAATGTCATGCTCTACCCCGGCGACGGTCTGACCATTACCGATCGCACGGACGCGGGATATCAGGGCACCTTCACGCACAAAGGCGGCGCGCTGGTGTTTGGTTACGGATATGAGCGGCAGGCGGGGGTCATTTCGGCGAACGACGTGTCCCGCGACAACAACGGCTTCTTCGTGCACGAGCAATACGCTGTCACGCCGCGCATCTTCGTCTCCGGTGGGGCTCGCCTGGAACACAGCAATACCTTCGGCACTGAGTTCGCTCCGCGCGGTGCGATCACGTTCCGCCTTCCCACGGACACTTTCTTGCGCTTCAGCGTGGCGCGCGGCATCAAGGAGCCGGCGCTGATCGAGAACTTCGCGCACGAGACGTACTACGTAGGCAATCCTTTGCTGAAAACGGAAAAGACCACCAGCTTCGAGGCTGGCTTGTTTCGCGAATGGCTGGGGCGGCACTTGCGCACCGACCTGTCTTTCTTCCGTAATTCGTTCCAGGAGCTGATTAACTTTGACTCTTCTGTGTTCCCAGGCACCTGGCAGAACATCGACCGGAGCTGGGCCCGTGGCGGAGAGGTTTCGAGCACCGTCCGGCTGACGCGATATCTCGCTTTGCGCGGCGCCTACACCAGGCTGTACACTCGCATCACTCGGACGAACAGTTCCAGCCAGCTCGGTCTGGAACTGGTGCGGCGGCCACGCAACTCGGGCTCCATCTCGATCGAGCTGACGCCACGCCGTTGGACGGTGGGCGCAGGCGGCCGATTTGTCGGCGAACGGCGGGAGGATGACTTTGTCTTCTACAGCATCAACCGCAACTCGGGTTACGAGTATGTCTACGTGACCGCGTCATGGCAGGCAACGCGCCATCTGGCCCCGTTCCTGCGCATTCAAAACGAGCTCGACGAACAATACCAGGAGGTCCTGGGCTACAGCGCTCTGTCGCGCAACGCCATCGGGGGCGTGAGAGTGAGCTGGTGATGACGCGGCGGTCGGCAGTATGGTTGATTTGCGCGGCGACGCTCGCGGCGCAGCCTCAACGCATCGTGTCGACCGCCCCGAGCATCACAGAGCTGCTTTACGCATTGGGCCTTGGGGATCGGGTAGTGGGCGTGACGCGCTATTGCCGCTACCCGCCCGAGGCGCAGCAGAAGCCGAAGATCGGCGATTACGTGAATCCCAACCTGGAAGCGATCGCCGCGTTGAAGCCGGACCTGGTGGTGGTGCAGACGAACCCAGTCAACCTCGCCGAACGCCTCGGCAGATTGCACCTGCACACGCTGGAGATAAACCAGGACAACATCGCAGCCATCTACAACTCGATTAGAGTGGTTGGCGACGCCACCGGAAGCTCGGCAAAGGCCGCGCAGTTGACTGACTCTATTCGCATCCGCCTGGCCGAAGTCCAACGGCGGGCCGCGCCGCTGCGCCGAACACGAATGATGTTCGTCGTCGGCCGTTCGCCGAACCGGCTGGATGGGCTGGTCGTGGCTGGCAAGGCGTCCTATCTGAACGAGGTGATTCAACTGGCTGGCGGAGAAAACGTCTTTCGCGACGCGCTGGCAGCCTATCCGGAAGTATCGCTCGAGGAAGTGATCGCTCGGAATCCGGAGGTGATCGTCGACATGGGGGACATGTCGGACACTGTCGGCGTGACCGAGGAGCACAAGCGCGCCGTGGTCCGGCTTTGGGACCGCCTGCAAGTGGTGACAGCCGTGAAGCGGCATCAAGTCTTCGCAGTGGCGGCCGACATTTATGTTGTGCCCGGACCGCGCGTCGTGGACGCAGCCCGTGCCTTTCTTTCAATGCTGCACCCGGAGATGAAGTGAGCTTCGCCGCAAACCGCCTGGGTTTCGAGTATGGCTTGCACGAGGCCACGTTCGAATTTCCCAAATCCGGCCTGGTTGCGATCGCCGGACCCAACGGGGCGGGGAAGTCGACGCTGCTGGGAATCATGGCGGGTTTGCGCCAGCCGTATCTGGGCTCGTGCACATACGCCGGCACGGAGGTGCGGCGCTGGCGGAGGCGCGAATTCGCGCGGCGCGTGGCCTTTTTGCCGCAGACCCTTCGCCTCGAATTCCCATTCACCGCCGAGCAGGTAGTGTTCATGGGCCGCACGCCCTACGCCGGCGGCTGGTTCGAATCTCCACAAGATCATGAAGCGGTTTCGCGCGCCATGCAGACCAGCGACACCCTGGCCTTCCGCACCCGCGATTTCCGGTCGCTCTCAGGCGGAGAGCGCCAGCGCGTGATTCTGGCATCCGCACTTGCCCAGGAACCGGAAACCCTGCTCTTAGACGAGCCGACCACGTTTCTCGACCTGAAGCACCAGCTCTCGATGTATCGTTTGCTGGCCGAACTCGCCCGCCGCGGAATGCTGGTGGTGACCGTCACGCACGACCTCAATCTTGCTCTGCACTTCTCCGATCGCGTAATGGTTCTAGACGACGGCCGCATCGCTGCCGACGGCCCGCCCGCGGAAGTTCTGAATACGGAAACCATTGGCCGCGTTTTCGGCGTGCACGCCGAAGTACACCCTGGATGGATTGAATATGGCCACGAATGAACACGAATTAACACGAATAAAGCAATTCGCGTCTATTCGCGTTCATTCGTGGGCTATCTGGGTTTCGCTTGGGGCTCTTGTTGTAGTCGGCGTGACTGCGCCCCTGATCGGCAGTACGCATATTGAACTTGGACGGGCATTCGCGCACGTTTCGCCCGATTACGACATTCTGTTCTATGCCCGTGTACCAAGGGTGCTCTTGGCGCTGCTCGCCGGCGCAGCTCTGTCGGTCACTGGCGTCCTCTTCCAGTGCATGCTCCGCGATCCACTCGCGGAACCCTACACGCTTGGTGTGTCCAGCGGGGCT
>JBGPHB010000258.1:0-6471 GCA_041484155.1 Bryobacteraceae bacterium | reverse complement strand
TGGACCACGTGGAAGGAACGCTGGCCGAGGGATTCGATTCACTGGACGCGTTTCTGACGCACATGTGGTGCGTGACTATGATCGGCGCGCCGAAGAAGTGGGCCGCGCAGGCTATCGAGGACCTGGAGAAGGGCGCCCGCGACTGGTACGCCGGCGCGGTGGGAATGATCGCGCTGGATGGCGACATCAACACCGGCATCACCATTCGGACCGTCCACCTGCGGGACGGGATCGCGAAATACTCGGCCGGTGCAACGCTTCTGTATGACTCCGTGCCCGCCAGCGAAGAGGAGGAAACGCGCCTTAAGGCCACCGCGTTCTTCCGGGCCCTGAGTCCAAAGCCCACCAGCGAAACTGAGCCCTCACGGGTTTGTGAGGACGGACGCGGCGTCCGGCTCCTGCTGGTGGATAACGAGGACTGCTTCATCCATACGCTGGCCAACTATGCACGGCAGACCGGCGCGGAGGTGATCACGTACCGCGCGGGCTTCCCGCTGGATTTGATCCAGAAGGTAAATCCGTCGTTGATCCTGGTTTCTCCGGGGCCGGGCCGTCCGGCCGATTTCGGGGTTCCGGACCTGATCCGGTATGCCGCCAAGCTGGAAGTGCCCGTGTTCGGCGTGTGCCTCGGCTTGCAGGGAATGGTGGAGGCGTTCGGCGGCGAACTGGGCGTGCTGGATTACCCGATGCACGGGAAACCCTCCGTGGTAAAGAATCGCGGCCTCGGTGTCTTCGCGGGCCTGCCCGAGGAGTTTCGCGTGGGGCGGTACCACTCGTTGTATGCGATCCCGGCCAAACTGCCGCGATGCCTCGAGGTGACCGCCGAGAGCGACGATGGAGTGATCATGGGCGTGCGCCATCGCGATCTGCCGCTGGAAGCCGTGCAGTTCCATCCCGAGTCGATCCTTACGCTCGAGGGCAACTGCGGATTGCGGCTCATGGAGAACGTTGTCAAGCTCTTGGGACACGCGCGTGTGGCTGCTCGGTAGAATCTCGCCATTTCTCGTTTCCTTCGCCCTCACCAGCACCTTCTTCATCAACTTCTGCGCCTGGATTTTCCAGTGCGGATGCCGGGCCTTGTGGGCTGGCGCGGACGTGGCCTGCAATATCCACGCCCAGCACGGCAAACATTGCCCTTGGTGTAGCCACGGGCATGCGGGCCAGGCGATGATCGTGGTTCTCCTGAGCGTGCCGCAATTGGCCGTATCATTCGGGACCCATTGGAGCTGGCCGGTCCGAACGCTCGCGGCCGTGGCGCTGTTTCCGATGGCCGGGTTGGTGGTAGCGTTGGCTTTCGGCCTGGCCGACGGGTACTGGAGCCCTTAGAACCATAGAACTTGCTCATTCGCCGGGTTTTCTGTCATAGTGGTGGGGCACATGGGACTCGAACCATCCGACGTATTATTCATCGCCATCGTAATCTGGATCGCGATACAGATTATCGATGGAGACTCGGGCGGCGGACGCCGGGCTCGCGTTCCAGTGGCGTAAGCTTAAGCTTGCGCCCCTCATGGCCGAAGTAATCGTGATCGGCGGCGGCTTGGCCGGCCTATCGGCAGCCGTCGCGCTAGCCGAGGCCGGTCATTCCATCCGAATTCTCGAAGCCCGCCCGTTTCTGGGTGGCCGGGCTACGTCTTACGAAGTCGGCGATTCGGAAACCATCGACAATTGCCAGCACATCCTGCTGCGCTGCTGCGTCAACCTTCTCGATTTCTACCGGCGCCTGGGAGTCTCCGGCGACATTAAGTTCTATCCCGAGTACGTTTTCATCGAACCGGGCGGGCGGCGCAGCATTATGCGCGCCGGCCTGCTCCCGGCGCCGCTGCATTTCACCGAGTCCCTGCTCACGCTGAAGTTCTTGAGTCTCCCGGAAAAGCTCGCGGTGGCGCGGGGTCTGCTCGCTGTCCGGCGCGAGCGGTCGCGCGGCGACCTCGATCGCATCACAATGCAGCAGTGGCTGGAGGAGCATCACCAGCCCCCGCGCGCCATGGAGCGATTCTGGCGCCAGGTGTTGGTCAGCGCGATCAGCGAAGAGCCGGACCGCATCGCCGCCGTGCATGGGCTCCAGGTTTTCGCGCTGGCTTTTCTGGCCCGATCGAACGCTTACGAAATGGGTGTACCGGTGGTGCCGCTGGGGAGTTTGTACCGTCCAGAGGCGTGGCAGAGGATCGGGAACGTCAAAATGCGCCTTCGCGCTCCGGTGGAGCGGATTGCCTTGGAAGGCGGCGCGGTGACGGGCGTCAGCGCCGCCGGCGAAGATCTTCGGGCCGACTACTATGTCTGCGCGCTGCCGTTCGAGCGCCTTTCGGCGTTTAACCTGGGGGTCGACGTGGGCGGCTTGACGCACGCGCCGATCACCGGGATCCATTTGTGGTTCGATCGCCCGGTGATCGATATTCCGCAAGCGACTTTCCTCGACCGGACCATTCAATGGATCTTCAACAAGAGCGAGGGCCGCTATGTTCAGTTGGTGGTGAGTGCGTCGCATAGCCTGGTGCCCATGCCGCGTGCCGAAGTGATCGCGCTGGCGCTTCGGGAACTTGCCGAGTTCCTGCCCGCGGTGCGTGAGGCGAAGCTGGAAAAGGCGCACGTCGTCAAGGAAGTGCGCGCCGTGTTTTCCCCGCGGCCTGGACTCGAATCGCGGCGTCCGCCGAGTTGCACTGCCGTCCGGAATTTGTTCCTGGCGGGTGACTGGACCCGCTCAGGGTGGCCGGGGACCATGGAGGGCGCGGTGCGCAGCGGCTACCTCGCGGCGGAAGCAGTGACCGCGGCGGCCGGGGCGCCGCGGAAATTTCTGCTGCCTGACATCGCGTGACCAGTGGGGCGGGCAGTCCTGCCGGCAAGCCGGCGTCCGGGCCGGCTTTTTTCCACTGCATCGGGACAAGAAAGCCGGCCTGGAGGCCGGCTCGCAGCCAGGACTGGCCGCCCCACGTCGCAGGGATGAGATAATACGAGCCATGCGGATACTGCTCTGGGTGTTGCTGGCTGTCCTGCCCGTGGCCGCGGCTGACATGACGAAGCTGCAGATTGTGGTTACCAATCAGGACGGCAAGCCCGTCGATCGCGCCTCCGTCATCGTGAAGTTCGTGCAAGGGCGGTCGGTGACGAAACTGGGAACCAAGATTCGCAAATCGTGGGAGCTGAAGAGCAGCCAGGAGGGAATCGCCAGGATTCCCGCGATCCCGCAAGGCAAGATTCTCATTCAGGTGAGCGCCCAGCACTTCCAGACTTTCGGCCAGACCTTCGATGTCGACGAAGAAGAGAAGACGATTGAAATCAAGCTGAACCCACCGCAGCCGCAGTACTCGGCGCATTGAAGCCGGGAAAAATTGGTTCAAACCGCTCCATTGACGGGGAGATTTCTGGTACTAACTTGCTCGTTTGGGTACTGCGCGGTCGCGCCCCTCGATGCTATCATTTGAGGCAAAGTAGGCTTTGTCGAAGCTCCACACCCGGAGTGCATGTGACAGCACCCGAAACGAACTTTGGAGATAAGGTTTGTTAGCACCGTAGGAGAGTACTAGGCGTACATCCCTTGTCTTGTTGGACCAAATCTTTGACGATATAGTTATCCGAAGTTGCAGACTTAAGTTTAATGGTCAAGCGTCCTCGTTCATTCGGAGTTTTTCGACTATTTGCGTTCATTGGGATCTCGGCTCTGGTTCCCGGTCCGAGTGCGGCCCAAGTGAGTGTTTGGACAAACCATAACGACAATGCCCGGACGGGAGCCAACCTGAATGAGACTGCGCTCAATCCGGCGACGGTGAATGACACCTATTTCGGCAAGCTCTTCTCGCTCAACGTCGACGCACAGATCTACGCACAGCCACTGTATTTGCCCAACGTGAGCATTCCTGGCAAAGGAACTCATAACGTCGTTTACGTGGCGACCATGAACGACAGTGTGTATGCGTTCGACGCCGATAACAATGGCGGGGCGAACGCAGTGCCGCTCTGGAACGTCAATTTCACCAACCCTGCGGCGGGGATTACCGCCGTACCGGCCGACTCTGTAGTTCAGCCGTTGGATCAGAACATATCGGGCCCCATCGGCATTCTAAGCACTCCGGTTATCGATCAAAGCACCGGGACGATGTACCTGGTGGCGCGGACTAAGGAAAACGGGGGGTATTTTTACCGTCTCCACGCCCTCGACATAACCACAGGCGCAGAAAAACTTGGCGGACCGGTGAATCTTCAGGCGTCCGTTCCGGGGACGGGCTACAATGCCGCAGGTGGTCAAATCGTCCTGAACACTCTTCGCGAGGCCCAACGCCCCGGTTTGGCTCTCGCAAGCGGGAAGGTGTACGTTTGCTTTGGCGGTCTGGACGACTACGACCCGTACCACGGATGGGTCTTAGCCTATGACTCGGCTACACTTCAGCCCGCCGGCGTGTTCAACGCGACGCCAGACGGCGGCGAGGGCGGAATTTGGCAATCGGGACAGCCACCCACGATCGATGCTAGTGGAAACCTGTTCTTGGACACCGGCAACGGCGATTGGGACGGCGTCCGCAATTTTGGCTCGTCCATCCTAAAGCTGAGCCCGTCGCTTTCGCTCCTGGACTGGTTTACTCCCGACAACTATGCGTTCTTGAACGTGAACGATTTCGACGTCGGAGTCGGCGGCGCGCTGTTGATCCCGAATAGCAGCCTCCTGCTGAGCGGCAGCAAGACGGGAGACTTCTTCTTGCTTTCGCAGGGCAACCTGGGGCACGAGCGTATCGGCAACACGCAAATTCCTCAGCTCTTACCGGCTCTTGCCGGACACACTCATGGTTCTCCTGTGTATTGGAACAGCGCAACCGCGGGAGCGCTCATCTACGTCTGGGCAGAAGAGGATTTCCTAAAGGCCTTCCATTTCAACGGCACCATCCTGGATCCCACTCCGGTGACTACCAGCACCTTCACGGCGCCGCAGGGGATGCCAGGAGGAATCCTGTCAGTTTCGGCAAACGGGAACACGGCGGGGAGCGGCATCGTGTGGGCGTCCCTGCCTTTGGTCGGGGACGCGGAATCCGCAGTTGTGCCGGGGATACTCCGAGCGTTCAACGCGTCCAATTTATCGGTTGAGCTGTGGAACAGCCAGCAGAATCCGGCTCAGGACGGTGTTGGAAACCTGGCCAAGTTTTCTCCGCCGACAATCGCTAACGGAAAAGTGTACATGGCGAGCTTCTCCAACCGGCTCAACGTGTATGGCTTAAAACCGCCGGATTTCACTCTACAGGCCAGCCCCAGTTCACCGGCAACCACGCCCGGCGGCAGCGTTAATGTGACCGTCAATGTTGCCTACGTGGGCAGTTTCACGGGAATCACAAACCTGTCCGTACTGTCACTACCCGTTGGGGTCACGGCCACGTTCAATCCCCCCACCCTGTCCGCAACAGGCACTTCCACGCTTACGTTGACGACAAGCTCCAGCACGCCGTTTGGAAGTTTTTCCGTCCCGATCAACGCAGCCAACGGAACCCTCGCGCATTCGGTGTCCGTCACGCTCCACGTCAATCCAAATATTGGCGCACTGACGGGGTCCGCCGCCGTACCCACAACCACTCAAAATTTGACAACGCTTGGCCAGACAGACTGGGCGAAGTGGGGCGCCAGTTCCTCATCCAGCTTCGATCACAAAGCGAATGTCACCCAGCAAATCAGCGACGTCATCACCTTGGGCCCTGCGCAGATGTATGACAACAACAACGTTGGCTTTACGTGGACAGATGGCACGCCGACCACCAACAAAACCAACTCGGCGACGGGCATTTTCATATCCGGCCAAGACGCTGGGTACCTAATTACCGCGCCCGCGGACACAACCCTGCGCACGCTAACAGTCTACGTAGGTGCGTGGAATGCGCAGGGACAGTTCGCTGCCAGTCTCAGTGACGCCAGCGCTTCGGCCTATCTTGACACTTCGTTACTCTCGACGGGCGATGTCGGGGTGGTCAAGGCCTATACGCTGGTGTACAAGGCCGGCTCCTCCGGACAGACGCTGACGGTTACGTACAACCTGGCGAGCGGCTTCGGAAACGTGACCTTGCAGGCCGCCGCTCTGAAAATCACCAATCCCGATTTCACAATTTCCGCTTCGCCCGCGACGCAACAAGTCGGGCAGGGCTTGAGCACCACGTACAGTGTTCCGATTGTGCCCGCCGGCGGCTTTTCGGGAACGGTCAGCTTCTCCGTCACCGGACTGCCCTCCGGCGCGGCCGCCACGTTCAGTCCGTCCGTCATTTCCGGATCCGGCACGACGACTCTTACAGTGAGCACGCTGGCGACGACTCCCTTGGGGTTGAGTGCACTTACAATCGTGGCCTCCAGCGGGTCGCTGTCACACTCGGCGTCGGCGAATCTTCAGGTAATTTCGCCCGACTTCGCGCTGTCAGTAACTCCTAGTGTCAGCGTCATTCCGCCAGGCGCCGCCACTTCGTATACGGCAACGATTCAGAGCCAAGCCGGCTTCAGCGGATTAGT
>JBGPHB010000257.1:0-6486 GCA_041484155.1 Bryobacteraceae bacterium | reverse complement strand
TGGCGTCGGCCTGGCCGCGATCGGGCGCCGACTCCACGTGCGTAACGAGCCCCTGGTAGCGCCGAAGAACTTCCGGCGTTTGGTCCGTGCTGCCACCGTCCATGATGACGTACTCGAGCCGGGGATAACGCTGGAGCAGGACGCTGCGGATGGTCCACTCGAGAAACCGTCCCTGTTGGTAGGAGGGCGTGACAATCGAGATCGACGGCAGGCTTGACTCTGGCAACGCGCTCACACCCGCGCGGTGGCGGAATTGGAGGGCGAGGACTCCCTCAGTTCTTCTGCGGCGATTCCCCAGTCGTCATGATTGAAGATCATCGGGGTGTTGAATCGGTTCATGTCCCGCGCCCACGCGATGCAATCCCCGAAGTTGAGCCAGGGTACGCCTTTGGACGTGGTCCGCTGGTACAGCTTATCCTTGTCTTCCGGAGTCCAGCCGGATCCATGGTCGATGTGGTAAATCCGCATCGGGGCTTCCAGAATCTCCTCGCGGGCGCCGCCGTGATGCGCGGCCCAGCAAAATAACGAATCGATATTCATCGAAAACAGATCCAGCTCGGGATAGCCTCGCAGATCGAACCAGTGCTCGCGGGCCAGCAGCGTGAAATCGCCGCAGGCATTGGTATGCAAATGGACCGCGGCCGGCCCTTCGACCGCGGCAGGCTCCTCGGATCGCAAGTGGTTGGGCAGCAGGATCTGCAGGAGCCTCTCGCGCATCCAGCGAAGTCTGCGAGCGCCCCACGCCCCCCAACTCCCCACGGCCGTCACCGTGGCGGAGTCAGCCAGCCGATTCACGCCGGTCTCTAACCTGCATCCAAACACGCGAAAGTTGAGCGTCCGCAGATCGGAAGCGATCCGGACTCCGCCTCCGTCGACGTGAAGCCACAAACGTACGGGGAGAGTCTTTGAAAGTGCCAGCGGCGCCCTTACAATGCTTCTGCTTTTCACGCGGACGCGTGCGATGCGCTCTCCGGCCTCATCTCGAATCTCCAGAGAAAACGGACTTAGCTTCACCCCGGGCCCGGGTTCCAGGTCGAGAACCAGCAAGCCTGCCTCCTCGCCGCGCGCCTGGATCAGGATCTCTGCGTTGTCGTTCACCCATCGGAACGGCTTCCCAGCTTCCTCCTCCCGTTCGTACCACCCCGATTGCAGGTTTATCCCGCTATCCGGCGTTGCGATGTCGTTTGGCTGCAAAGGCCGCGGGCTTTCTTCCGCTTGCAGAGAGCGGAGACCGTCCCACCCAATGCGGAACGATCCCTCCCGGGCGTTCACCCGGATCAGGTGGGAACGGCAGTACGCCAGCCGCTCCTCCACCGAGCCGTCAACCGGAACGTCCGACATGATGTCGTAGCGATCGATGCGGTACATCTTGCCGCGTTCCAGACGGCGTTCGGCAATGAACCGGATCAGCTCGTCGGAAAACAGGATGTCGATATTGGTCGCAAGAATGAACGCGCCGCGCGCCCGCCGGATGCCGACATTCTTGGCAATCATCTGGTATAACGGCAGCGCCTGCCAGTGGCGGTACCGGCGGTGCAGCTCCGGAGGAACCTGGATGATCCGAACGTCGCAGTAGTCAAGCTGAGCCGGCCAGCGCAGCGCTTCGGCAAGAGGTGGGCGGTCACCGGGCGGGTTCCATTCAACGATGATCAGCTCCGCCGGCAGTTGGTGGCGCTGGCATTGAGCCAGTAGCGCGTTGACGAAGGTTTGCATCCTCACAAGGAGGTTCACCCCGTGATCGTCATTGCGCGCCGTCACGACGATGGACAGGTGGCACATGCTTTAGCTTGTCTTTGCGGTCAAGCACAAATGCCACCCAGCGAGTCTCTCCAGGCTGCGAAACAACCATCGTGGCATCCACCGGAAATACCACACTTTTACGTAGCGATACTGCACGTAATCGGCGATCCGGTAGGGAAAGATGTGACCAGCGCGCGCCTCGGTGACACGGAGGCCGTGGGCTTCCAGAAAACGGCGCCCCTGGCGTCGCGAATAGACGTAGGTCACCGGACACCCTGTCTGGGCTTCGGAGTTCTCGGCAATGAGCTGATTCAGGCGCCAAAACCTCGCCTTCCCGTAGCCGAAGAGGATCCAGAGGACCTTCCAAGACCAGCGGTTATACACCATGATCTTCACCGTTGTGGTTGGCTTGAGATAGCGGCGAAGCTGCTCCATCACTCGGTCCGGATGTGGTGTGTGATGAATCACGCCGAAAGAATAGATCAGGTCGTAGGGTTCCACGGGGACGTACTCAGCCAGGTGTTCAGCATCGGCCTGGATGAAACGGATCCGGTCTTCCAGGCCAAAAACCTGGGCGCGCTTACGCGCTAACGTCAAGGAGTTGTCCGACAGATCAACCGCGGTCACTTCGGCGCCGTGGCGCGCGAAGTTCATGGTATCCGTGCCGAGGCCGCAACCGATCTCGAGCACTCGCTTCCCGCGCCACCGTTCAAAATCGGCAAATCCTGGAATATGCGGCTCGACCTTGTATTTCCGCCACTCGACTTCGTTGAAGTATTCTTCGGAACCGATCTCTTTTTGAGAGTGCCGGATGTTGCAGGGGCGATCGTTCCAGTAACTCTGTACCGCGGAGAGCGGCACAGCATCAAAGGATTGGTTTTCCACGGCACCCATGAATGTTTTTCGCCGCGCGAGCCCGCCGCTCGCCGGTCACACCATTGTATGCCAGTAGGAAACACCAAAACCATTTCGTCTTTTAACATGAGAGCGACGCTCCCTTGGTATAATGACAGGTCTATTGATGACCCGGTCGGCCATTCATGAAGACCTAACGCGCCCGCTTGAGGCAGCAGTCCTTTCCGACCGTTCGACCGGCTTCTGGCTTGCCGCGCTCTTTGCGGTCGTGGGCGCAGGTCCCATGATCGCCCACCGATCGCCAAAGCTGTGGGCTCTCGGGATGGCGTTCGTGATGCTTCTCCTGGGCCTGGCGGCGCCTCGCGCTTTGCGTCCCGTCAACTGGTCGCTCACCCGTTTGGGCCTGCTGATCGCCCGAATCACCAACCCGATTGTCATGGCTGTGCTGTTCTACGCAATATTTACTCCGATCGGCGTGGTGATCCGACTGCTGGGCAAGGACCCGCTCGACTTGCGTTTTGATCCCAACGCCAGCGGTTATTGGAAACCCCGCATTCCGCCTGGACCTCCGGCCACCACCATGACGGATCCCTTCTGAGCAGTATGTCGTTTCTTAAAGATTTCTTCCGGTTCTTGCGTGCGAGAAAGAAGTTCTGGCTCCTACCGATTCTGGTGATGCTGGCCTTGTTCGGCGCGCTGGTCGTGTTGACTCAGGGAACGGCCATCGCCCCTTTCATCTACACGCTGTTCTAAAGAACGCTTCCGGTGCACATCCTCGGCATCTCTGCCTATTACCACGACAGCGCCGCCGCACTGGTCCGGGACGGCCACATCGCCGCCGCCGCTCAGGAGGAACGCTTCACTCGAAAGAAACACGACGCAGGCTTCCCGCACCGGGCCATCCGGGCTTGTCTCGACATCGCCGGAATCCGGCCCGCGGACATCGACTGGGTGGTCTTCTACGACAAGCCCTTCCTCAAATTCGAGCGTCTTCTCGAAACCTACCTCGCCTTCGCACCGCGCGGCTTTTCATCCTTCCGCATGGCCATGCCGCTGTGGCTCCACGAGAAGCTCTTCCAGAAGCGCCTGCTCTACCGCGAGTTGCGCCGCATCGATCCCAAGGTGGAGTGGGCGGAAAAGCTCCTGTTCACCGAGCATCACGTGAGCCACGCCGCCAGCGCATTCTTTCCCTCGCCCTTCGCCGAGGCGGCGGTACTCACCATGGACGGCGTCGGCGAATGGGCCACCACCTCCGCCGGTCTCGGACGGGAGAACCGGCTCGAGCTGTTTCAGGAGATCCATTTCCCCCATTCGATCGGCCTGCTGTACTCGGCGTTCACCTACTACACCGGGTTCAAGGTCAATTCCGGCGAGTACAAATTGATGGGCCTCGCGCCCTACGGCGAACCAAAGTACCTCCAGCAGATCTTGGACAATCTGATAGACCTCAAGTCCGATGGCTCCTTCCGCCTCAACCTGGACTACTTCGACTATTGCACCGGCCTCACCATGACCAACGCAAAATTCGACCGCCTGTTTGGAGGCCCCGTACGCAAGCCCGACGAACTGCTCACGCAGCGTCACATGGACGTGGCCGCGTCCGTGCAGGGCGCGCTGGAAGAAATCGTGCTTCGTCTCACGCGCGCGCTCGCGCATCAGACCGGCATGAGCAACTTGTGCATGGCGGGCGGCGTGGCGCTCAACTGCGTCGCCAACGGCAAGATCCTTCGCGACGGTTCTTTTCGCAACCTTTGGATCCAACCGGCAGCCGGTGACGCGGGCGGGGCTCTGGGCGCGGCCCTGGCTGCCTATCACCTGTACCGTGACCAGCCTCGTTCGCCCTGTGCCACGGGCGACGGAATGCAGGGCTCCTACCTCGGTCCATCCTTCCCCCAGTCCGAAATCGAAGCCCGGCTTGGGTCCGCCGGCGCACGCTTCGAAATCCTCGACGATGCGTCTCTCATCCGGGCCTCTGCCGACGCCCTGGCCTCCGGGCTCGCCCTGGGGTGGTTTCAGGGCCGCATGGAGTTCGGCCCGCGGGCGCTAGGCGCCCGATCCATCCTGGCCGATCCGCGGTCCTCAGCCATGCAGTCCATACTGAATCTGAAAGTGAAGTTTCGTGAATCCTTCCGGCCATTCGCGCCGTCGGTACTGCGCGAACGGGTCGGGGATTACTTTGAGATGGATTGCGACAGCCCCTACATGCTGCTGGTGGCCGCCGTTCGCGAGAGCCGCCGCCTCGCCATGACCGCGGACCAGGAACGGCTTTTCGGCATCGAGAAACTCAACATCCCCCGCAGCGATATCCCGGCGGTCACTCATGTGGACTACTCGGCGCGCATCCAGACGGTGCACCACGAAGCCAACCCCCGCTACCACGCCCTGCTCACGGCGTTCGCCGAAAAAACGGGCTGCGCGGTTGTGGTCAACACCAGTTTCAATGTCCGCGGCGAGCCCATCGTGGGAACCCCCGAAGATGCGTTCCGCTGCTTCATGGGCACAGGGATCGAGGCCCTCTCCATCGGAAATTGCTTTGTTCGGAAGGAAGCCCAGGATGCTTCGTTGGCCCGCAACTACAAAGACCAATTCGAGGTTGACTAAGCGCATGACCCATGCGGAAGCGCCTCGGTGTGTCGCCTGTGGCAACGCAATTCCCGGCAACGTACAAGTGCGGCTCGCCGATTCGCAACTGAGACGCTGTTCGTCTTGCGGCACCTGGGTGTATTTTCCACGGCCGGACGCCGAGCAGCAGGCCGCCATTCACGATAGTGAAGACTACTTCGACCACCCATATTTCGAGCTACGGCGAAACGCTGATCAGGCGCAGCTGCGGCGATGCCGCTTGATCTTTTCACGCTTGACCGCCGGCGCCGATACCGCCCTTCTGCGCGGCCACCGCATCTTGGACATCGGGTGCGACACAGGCGCATTTCTCGCCACTGCCGCCCGGGAATTTGGCATTGTACCGGTGGGCTTGGATGTTGGCGCCAGAGCGGTCGCGGTGGTGGCCGGGCAGGGAATGGAGGTCTACCAGACGACCATCGAACAGGCGCCTCAACACCTCCGGGATTTTTCGGCGATCACGGCGATCGATCTGGTGGAACACGTCAGCGATCCGGAGTCGTTCCTACGGGAGATCCGAAGCCGCTTGCGCCCCGGCGGCGTAGTGTATCTGGAGACGCCCAACATCCGTTCGTCCGTCTACCGCATCGGGCGCCTTCTTTCGGGACTGACGCACGGGCGACCGGCGGCACTGTACGAGCGCCTGTTCCCGGCGCAGCACATTCAATATTTCACGCGCGCAAGCCTGGGCGCCTTGGTGCAGGCCTCCGGCTTGGAATTGACGCAGATGGGGACACGTGTGCTGCCGTGGACGGACATTGCGGCGTCCCTGCCGGTTCGCGCGGCGATGGTTGGAATGCAAACACTCGACCGGTTGACCGGGGAACGGATCCTGATCTGGGCGGTTCTCCGGCGATCGGTTTGATATAGTCAAGACTTTGCCCCTTTTAAAGAACAACGTACCCGCAAGCCCGCCCACAACGCCTGAGCTTCTACGGTCTGTTCCACTGCCGGCGATCGACCCGTATAAGAAAGCTGTTCTCGCCATGGCGATGGTTCTCGTCATTTTGTTAACTCTGGCGGCCTATTTTTCGGACCGAAACGGCGGCGTCGATGAGATCGGTCTGTTCAATCCCACGTACATGGCTTTGCACTACGGGAAGATGACGTACCCGATCCATGGGTATTTCGACACCATGGTGGTACATCCGCCCGTCCACTATGAATTCATCGCCGCGCTCATGCGGATAGGCCTTACCTACTACTACGCACAGGCCACGCCCGCTCTGTTGATGCTCCTGTTGTGCGTCTGGCTGATCGTGCGCGGCC
>JBGPHB010000256.1:0-6490 GCA_041484155.1 Bryobacteraceae bacterium | reverse complement strand
CTTCATAGATTGGGGTATGCTGAACACGGTCGACCTGTTCCACGAGGGCGGCCTTCTGCTGCGCACTGCCGACCAATTTCTGACCGACACTCCCACCGCCTTCGACCGGCGGGCCTTGGCGATCATGCTCTCCGATCCTAATGCCCTATTTGTGGGCCATGTCCCGTCCCGCGAGGTCATCTCTGGGGTGAACCAGGGTCTGGACCGTGCCACCCAGGCCGCAGGGCGTCAAAAAGAGCTAATCCGCACAATTGCCGACTCCAACGGACGCCCGGTATTTGAGATCTTCAGGGTGAAAGCGGGAAGTGGGAAGTAGGAAGTGGGAAGTCGGCGATTGGATAACCTACGACCCACTTCCCACTCCCCACTACCCACTTCCCGCTGTGCCTTTCTGTCTCAAGCGCGTGTCCAAGGTCTACAAAATGTCCCCGGTGCCGGCGGGTAAGTCTAGCGTCATCAATCTGAAAAATGGGCAAAGGAAGTGCCTTTTGGAGGTCTAGCCATATGCGGATTCTGTCCATGATGCTAGCGCTATCCGGGATGCTGTCCGCACTCCGGGCGACTACGCTGCAGAAGCTGTCCATGGACGACATGATCCTGAAATCGACCGCGATCGTGCGGGCAAAGGTGGTGGGATCGAGGGGCGCCTTCCGGGGCCAGGATATTTACACTTACTACCAGTTGCAGGTCCTCGAGAGCTGGAAGGCTGATGGTCCGCAGCAACGCGAGGTGGCGGTGCCTGGCGGAGCGGCGCGGGGCCTCCGGCAAACCGTGGCGGGCGCTCCGTCGCTCAATACCGGTGGCGAGTATCTATTCTTTTTGTGGACCAGCCGGTCGGGCCTAACGCAGGTGATTGGTCTCTCGCAAGGTCTTTTCAGCGTGATACAGAATACGGCGGGAAGCGCCGTCCTGATTCGAGCCGCGACCACCGACCTGATGCTCGACCAGTCCGGCCACGTAGTAAACGGCTCAGCCATCACGATGAGTCTCAGCGATATGCGGTCGCAGATCCCGCAAGTGCTGAAGGCAGGGAAGTAGAGCCATGCGGCTGGTGAAGCACGTATTCACGGCGGTGAGCCTGATCGCGCTGCCCTCGGTCGCTTCTGCCTACTATCATTGGGTCTTCTTCCCAGGCAGCAACGGCCCTTATACGCCGGTGCCGGAGAAGTTTGACTTGAGGGTGTTGCCGGACTCCCATACGATTTCCTATTTCATTTCAGATCAGGGCCCGGAGCCGCTCATGCCCGGCGACAGTTTCCACGCGATCGTCAGCCAGATCCAGCTGGCAGCCGGGGTGTGGAGCGGCGTGGCCAGCTCGGACCTGAGGCTGGCTTTTGGAGGGATTTCCTCGGCCGCCACGCAACAGTCCGCGCCGGGTATAGACGTGGTTTTCGATGACGAGATGCCACCGGGATTGCTGGCGCAGAGCCTCCCGATGACGGTGCAAGACGTGAGCTTCGTTGCCAACGGCGCTGCGTTTGTCCCGATCCTGCGCTCCCGGCTGCAACTCCGGAAGGATCTGACCTTCTACCAGCAAGCCAGTTACTCGGACAGTTTTTTCCTCACCATCGTGCACGAATTCGGGCACACTCTAGGTTTGCAGCACAGCTTGGCTTCGGGCGTAATGTCCACCAGCATCACACGGGCAACCACCAAGGCCAGGCCGCTGTCACCCGACGATATCGCGGGCGTCTCCGTGCTCTATCCGGCGCCAGGCTTCCTGGCCGGCACTGGTAGCATCTCCGGAAGAGTATCGATCGGAAACGCGGGTGTGAACCTGGCCAGTGTCGTGGCTCTCTCGCCCGCCGGCCTCGCGGTCAGTGGAATGACCAACCCGGATGGAACCTATCGCATTGACGGCATTCCGCTGGACGGCATTTCCCGCGGGCAATACTACGTCTACGTGCACCCTCTGCCGCCGGCGGCCCAAGGCGAAGGCTATCCCGACAACATTTATCCACCCCAGGACGCTTCGCGGAATCCCTTTCCGGCCAACACCGGCTTTGACACCCAGTTCTATCCGAATACCCGCGACTGGACCCAAGGCACCCTGTTCAACTTGAATGCCGGCAACGCAGTGGGCATCAACTTTAGCGTGCAAAAGCGAAGCGGGCCTGCCGTGTATGACATGGCGACCTTCACTTACCAGGGTCCGGAAGGGCACCAGGTGTCCGTGCAGGCGGGGCCTGTGCAGTCGGGAACCCGTGCCTGGCTCCTGTTTACCGCGCACGGAACGGTGGTGAACAACAATCAACTTGCGCCGGGGCTGAACGTCAGCGCCATCGGAGGAGCGGCGCAAGTTGAAGCAGGGACCCTGCAGTACTTTCTCCGGAATGGGGCCGATGACTACCTGTTGGCGGTAGTGGATGGCAATACGGTTTCCCAGGACACTCCCACGGCGCTGGCGGTCACCGTGAACAACGACCTGTATGTGCTGCCGGCGGCTTTCACCGTGGTGCCGACGCCAGCGCCTGCGATCGCCTCCGTGACTCCAGGGACGGACGGCCAAGGCAATCTCACCGCAACCATTATGGGGGCGAATCTGGGCCTGAACTCGCGGGTTCTGTTTGACGGCGCGCGGGCGAACCTGCTGAACCTCAACCCGGACGGGTCGCTGGTCGTGTCCGCGCCGCCGGCCACGGGCGGCCATCAGGCCGCGGTCGAAGTGCTGTCTAGCGACACCCAGACCTCGTCCCAGGCGCTAGGCACATCGGAACCGCCCGTGTTCACCTACAAAAACGGGTTCGGCAATCCCGCGATCAGCTTGCCTCCGGCCCCCGTAGCCGCAGGCACCGATGCCATGGTGCAGATCGCGGGCTACAATACGAATTTCGACGCGCGCACCGTCGTTGGTTTTGGCTCCAGCGATATCGTGGTGCGGCAAGCGTGGGTGGTGGGCGCGGGGCGCATGCTGGTGAACATTTCCGTGGGTGCAGCGGCGCCGGCGACGGCCACCTCCGTCAGCGTCACAACCGGGCTGCAACTGACCACCCTGACCGCCGCGTTTCAGATCCTGCCGTCCAATCCGGGTCAGGTCAGCCTGCGCACGCCGATTCTCAACGCAGTCACCCAACTGCCCGCGGTGCCGGTAGGCGGCACGGCGCTGATCAACGCCACCGGCCTGCCCCAGAGCCTGGCCGGCTGGACCCTCACGATCGCCGGCCAGCCGGCGAGTATTTCGCTCGGCGCCACCGGGCAAATCCGCGCCGTCGTGCCGGGCGGGTTGTTGATAGGCCCGGCGGTGGTTCAGTTGAATGCTCCGAACGGCGGCAGTATTCCGCCCGTGCTGATGCAGGTGGATCCGCCGCCGCCGGCGATTACAGCCGGAACCAACGCTTCCGGAGCGCCGATCGACGCTGCGCATCCGGTCAAGACCAACGATACCGTGACTCTTACGGTATACGGTCTGGCCGATTCCTACAATGCCCTTCCAGCAGCGGCGAGCGTCCGAATCAACGTAGGCGGCGTCAACCAGGCCGCGGCGTCGGTCACGGCGGTCCCAGGCCAGGCGAGCGCTTGCCTGATCCAGTTCGTAGTCCCACCCAACCTTGCGAACGCGGCGCAAACACCCGTCACTGTGGGCGTAGATGCGCGGGTTTCAGGCCCGTTTTTCATCGCCGTACAGAATTAGGATTCACACTCCGCGCCGCGCCTCCGATAAGCAACACCGTGGAGCTACGCAGGGAAGCACGTCTCGGCGTGGACACTCCGGTCACGGTTACCCTGTTGGGGCTCTGGAGTGGGCCAGCCATGTCCGGGCGTGTCCTGGACCTGTCCGGCAGCGGGTTGCGCGTCAGGGTGCCGCTCCCGATACCGTGCGGGGCGCCGGTGAAGGTGGAAACCAGCGAGACGCTGATGCTCGGTGAGGTGTGCCGCTGCGACCCGGTCGAAGGCGCCTACGAGGCGGGGCTGATGGTGGCTCATGTACTGACCGCCCTAGCCGATCTGCGCCGATTAAACCAAGCGCTGCTGGACGAGGACTCTCCTGCCAACGTCGGGGAAACGCCGACCGAAGTCCGAACTCGATCATAATAGGGAAGTGCAAGGCGAACGGGTCGCGATTTTTGGCAGCAAAGGCCAGCTTGGGGTAGAGTTAACGGCGGAGTTCGCCGCGCGAGGATGTGAAGTCGCGGGGTTTGGGCGGGCCACCGTCGACATCACCGATCCGGCGGCGGTCGAGCAGTGCATCGCCAGGCACGATCCTTCCATTGTGGTGAACGCGGCCGCCTATAACCAGGTGGATGTCGCCGAGAAAGAGCCCCAGGCGGCATTTCTGGTGAACGCGCTGGCGGTGCGCAACCTGGCCATGGCTTGCCGCCAGGCGGATGTGCGGCTGGTCCATTTCTCCACCGATTATGTCTTCGACGGCCTGGCGGGCCGCGCCTACACCGAGGACGACACGCCGCATCCGCTGGGCGCCTATGCCGTCTCGAAGCTGGCCGGCGAGCTGTACGCACGGGCGTATCTGGATACACCCCTGATCATCCGGACCTCGGGTGTGTTCGGGCCCGGGGGACTGACCACGGCGCGCGGAAACTTCGTCGAGTTGATGCTGCGCCTGGCCGCGCAGGGACAGCCGATCCGCGTCATCGACGATCATTTCGCCTCGCCCACCTTTGCACCCGCACTGGCCCAGCGGACCGCGGATCTGGTCGAGCGCGGTGTGACCGGACTCATCCACGCCGGCGGCGGCACGCCGATCTCCTGGTTCGATTGGGCGGCGAAGATTTTCGACGCGGCCGGCCTGAAACCGCCGCTCAAGCCCACCAACGAGCGCGAATTCCGCACGGCGGCGCGCCGCCCGAAATACTCGGCGCTGTCGAACGCGAAGATGGAGTCGCTCGGCGTCGCGCGGATGCCGTCGCTGGATGAAGCGATGCGCGCTTATCTCGAGACGCGAAACCGCGCTCGGGTTGCCGGTTGAGGATTTACTCATCACGCAGGGCCGTCATCGGATCGACCCGCGCGGCTCGCCGGGCGGGGCCCAGGGAGGCGATCAGAACCGTCGCCGCCAGCACCAGCGGCGTCACCGCGAACGTTGGCCCGTCCAAGGCCGTAACGCCGTAGAGCAGCGTCTTCCCATACCGGGTCAACGCCCAAGCGCCTCCCAGCCCGGCAACGACGGCGGCCAGGACCAGGACGATGCTCTCTCCCATCACCAGCAGCAATACATCCGCGCGGCGCGCGCCCATGGCCATGCGAATTCCGATTTCCCGGGTCCGCTGCGCGACCAGGTAAGACGTCACACCATACACTCCCGCGGCTGCCAGGATCATGGCCAGAACCGCGAACCCGCCGATCAAAACCAACTGAAACCGCGGCGGCGCGAGCGATTGCTCCACGCGCTGCTCCATGGTCATCACATCAAAGACGGGCTGATTGCGGTCCTGGGCATATACCTGGCCCTCCACCGCGTGTACCGCCGTCCGGGGGTCGCCCTCCGTCCTGACCAGGAGCGCCATGCGGCCGAAGAAAACATCGCGGTCGCCGCTTTGGCAGGTGCAGCGATAGATGAGCGGTGCGGGCTCGGCGGCGAGTTCGGCGGCGCGAATGTTGCTCACGACACCCGCGATGGTCCACCCGCCGGACCCGTTGGGTCCTTTTGCGATCCTCCGGCCGATCGGATCTTCTCCGGGAAAGACCCGGCGCGCGAAGGCTTCATTCACGACAATCGCGTCCGCCGAACGCGGCGTGTCTTGCGAATCGAAAGCCCGGCCCCGCCTGACCGGCATTTCCAAGGTTGCAAAGAACTCCCGGCTCACCACCGTGAGGCTGGCGGAGGGCCACTGCGCCCTGGGGAGCGGTGCTCGCCCTTCGACTTGAAAACGGAGCCCGGAGAAAGGAAATTCGCCGCTCAGTGGCAGATCGGTGGAGACCGCCGCTCTCCGCACCATGGGAAGCCGCTTTATGCGAGCGAGCACGTCATCGTAGAAGCGCATTTGCTTGGTACCAGTTGGATAAAGCGACGGTGTCAAATTCGTGCACAGTGTGAGGAGGCGTTCGGGCAGGAACCCCAACTCCACGCGGGTCAGTTTCAGGAAGCTGCGGGCCAGCAGTCCGGCGCCGATCAGTAGCACCAGCGAAACCCCAAGCTCCGCCACCACCAGGGACTGTCGCAGACGGCCCGAGCGCCGCCCGCCGCCTGAGGCGCCACTCGCTCCTTTCAACGTTTCAAAAATCCTGATTCTGGCCGCAGCGAATGCCGGCGCCGCTCCAAAGAACAACCCGGTCAGAAGGGTGACGGAGAACGTAAGGGCGAGCACTGGCAGATCCATCGAGATCTCCGGGTAACGCAACAGCCACGCCGGCTTGTTCGCATTCATCAGGTCGATGGCAAGCCGCGCGATCGCCACTCCCGCCAGGCCCCCGGGCAGAGCCAATACCAGGCTCTCCGTCAGCATCTGCCGTGTCATGCGACTGCGGCTCGATCCGAGTGCCAGCCTGACGGCCAATTCCCTTTGCCTGGTGCTCGCCCGCGCGAGAAGCAGAT
>JBGPHB010000255.1:0-6509 GCA_041484155.1 Bryobacteraceae bacterium | reverse complement strand
TCGATCCAGGCCGTCTTGCGCGTTTCGAGATTCGTCGCTTGAATACGCCCGTACTTGCCGTCGCCGTCCAAGCGAGGACGCAGGCTGGGCCGCACGCCGGTGGTGAGAAAGCCGCGCTCGCCCTTGGGGACCGGGGTCAGATCCATGCACGATTCGACCAGTGGCGAATAGAGAACCTTGGTTTCGGGGTTGTACGCCGACGGAATCCAACTCCGCGCGCCGCCCGCGTGCGGGCAAACCAGTTTCGGCTCACCATCGCCGGGGATCAAACCGGGGTTGATGGTTTTGAAACCAGTCTTGGGATCGATCGCGGTGACGATGTTCTGCAAGCCCATGTCGACCGAGAAGGCGTACTTGCCGCTGTCGGCTTCGACGGCGTCGTAGATCGCGATCTTGCCGGCGGTGACCGAGAGCGTCTTCATCTGGCCGTTTACGGGCAGCTTCACCAAAGTCCGCTCGAAGACCCAATCGTAGTCCCACTGATCGTTGGGCACGTGCTGGAAATACCACGCGAGTTTGCCAGTGTCGGGATTCAGCGCCATGGTGGCGTTGCTGTAGAGGGCGTCGTTGGTGATGCCGGGTTCCTTCGACGCGATGCGCAGCGGGCCGGTGTCGTAGGTGGGTGCTGCGCCGAAATAGACCAGATTCAAGTCGGGATCGTAGCTGCCCGTGGTCCAGGAAGAGCCGCCCGAACGTTTTTCGGTAGGCAAGCCATTCCAGGTGTTGCCACCGGGCTCGTTCGGCAGCGGGATGGTGCGGAAGCGCCAGGCTTCTTTGCCGGTTTCGACATCCAGGGCGATGATGAAATTGCCGCCGGGCTGCTGGCCGCCCGTGCCGATCATGATCTTGCCCTTCGCAGCAATGGGTCCGCCGGTCAACTGCATGCCGATTTTGTTGTCTCCGAGCTTCGTGTCCCAGACCAATCTGCCCGTCTTCACATCCAGGGCGATCAGATGGATGTCGGACGTGGCGGCGTAGACTCTGTTGCCGTAGATGGCGATGTCTTTCTTGACCGCCGGGCGCGCGTCTTCCGGCAGACGACGCTGGTAGTGCCACAGCAGGTCGCCGGTGGCGGCATCGAGAGCTTCCACTTGGTCGCCGTAACCTTGTACGAAGAGGACGCCGTCATGCTCGAGTGGCGTCGCGGTATTCGGGCCGGGCGGCAGCGACCAACTCCAGGCCAAGCGGAGATTCTTGACGTTGGCCCGGTCGATTTGTTTGAGCGGGCTGTAGCCCTGGCTGTCGTAGGTGCGGCGCCATGTCAGCCATTCGCTGGCGGGCGGCTTCGCGAGAAGCGCCGGTGTCACAGCGGTGATCCGGTCGATGAGTGTGCTGGGCGGCGGCTGATTCGGAAGCGCGATGCCCGGAGTGAGACCTCCGCCCGGTGAGCCGCGGCGTTCGCCCGCGCCAGGGATTCGCATCGTGGCGAGACCGGCCGCGGTCGAAGGCATTTCGCGCAGTCCGGACGCGATGCCGTTGGACTGGAGGATGTATGTGACGATGCCTGCGTAGGCCCGCGCGCTGAGCGACCCAGGACCATCCGGTGGCATGCGGGTGATGGCGAACGTGAACAGCTCTTCGACCGGCTTGCCGCCCCAGTTTTGATTGAACGTGGAGCCCCGCAGTGCGGGAGCGAACTGGCCATCGTCGAGATCGCGGCCGTGGCACTGCCGGCAGGCGCGGTCATAGGCGGTTTTGCCCTCGGCTGACTGGGTGGCGGTGAACTCAATCGGGGTGCTCGCCGGAGCCTGGGCGTATGCCTGGCCTCCCATCATCGCGAGTAGCGGACCGAACCCGAGAGTCACGCGGCGTTTCAAACTCATTCTGCCATTCTCCTCACTTTGGCCGGCTGCATCAACGCACCGGACTCTTCGCACATTCTATCCGGTTTGCGGCCCGCGAACCCCGCCCTGACGGACGGGGCTTTTCGTGCGTTTGGGCGGGGTTTCGGAATTTCTACATTTCTCGACTGAACCGCGCCCTGACGGGCAGGGCTGGCCGGGTGTTGTACGATAAAGCCCCGCCCGTCAGGGCGGGGTTCGCCCGAGTAAACTGCGTTTCAATAACCGAGCCGCAGCATTCCTTCCTGCATGCCATTCACTTTGCCCTGGGTCAACCACTCCAGCGACGCGCGGAAGAGAAGCAGATGATTCTTCTCCCACATCGCATTGTGTGACGAGCAGGCCAGGTCGACGAAGATCTTCTGGTGCGCGCCAAGGTCGGCGTACATATTCCGCACCCTCTCGGGCGGCACCTGCTTGTCGTGCACACCCGCGACCATCAGGGTCGGAATCTGCATCTTGGCCGCTACCGCCGAGTTCAAGCCCCAAGTGGTTACTTGCGGGGCGCGCCGCACCCCACTTCCCCACGTCGCTCCGACCGGATCTGACTCGATCATCTTCGCCCATACGACCTCGCTCGCCGCCGCGTCATATTGGCCTGGACAGCCGACCTGCCGGTCCCAATTCACGGTGAACTCCTCGCGCGATTGAGTATTCATGGCGGCGCCAAGGGCCGGAACCTGCGCGGGCGGTTCGCCGGCGGCCGCGCGATTATACCCGGGAGCCAACAAAACCAACTTCTGCACCTTTTCGGGATGCTGCGACGCGTAGCCGGCGGCTCGCGGACCGCCCAATGACCAGGCAACCAGACTGACCTTGTCCACGTGCCGCAGCGCGCGCAGGTGATCCACCACCGTCCCGATATCGTTCCAGTCCGAGGCGATCGTGGTCAGTTGGTGCGGGTAAGCCGCCGGGCACGGCGCCGGGAGCAGGCTGGGAGTGAAAAGAGCCTGTTGTTCGTGCGAAAGATTGCAAGGGTCGTTCATGGGCGCCGGACGCGTGGACCGGCCATAGCCTGTCATGTCCATCGCGAACACGTCGAAACCGGCGCGGGCCAGATATCCCATCCAACTGTAGTCCTGGTAGGGGACGTCGAAAGCGACCTCCGCAGGCGTGCCAGCTCCGTGGACGAACAGCACTACTTTGTCCGGCGCCGCTCCGTCACGCAGGACCGCGCCCGCCTGGACCCGTTCCCGCACGTAGATCTGTGTAGTTTGGCCCGCGATGACCGGCGCCGCGGAACGGACGCGAACATAGTGATCGATGCTCAGGACATGTTCGCTATCTTCGCCAAAAGAGGGATGTGCGATCAGAATCGCGAGAACGGCCACAGCGTAACGCATTAGTGTCTCCTGTGATTCCCGTGGCGCACGTTCTCAACGTGCCATGTCCGCACTCCTGCGGACACGCTTGGCCGGCTCAAAACAGCGCGTCCCCAGGAGTGGGGACGTGGCACGCAAAGTGCGTGCTCCACGGTACGAGCTTCAGTATACAGCCCCGGATCACGTCCGTTGCAGCAGTGGCCGAAGCTCCCGGACGGCCTTCATGTTCTCCAGATCGAGGATTTTCTCGATGAGTTTCGCGCTGGTCGATGCGCCGAGGACGGGTGCGATCAAATCGCGGGATTTCGCGACGATGTCCTCGCGAGTCATCGGGTTTTCGGTCGTGCCGCGCACCGCCTTGACGTGCTCGCTGACGTGCATCCCGCCGGTGAGGTCTACTTCCACGATTCCCTCACGGGCCGGAAAACGGCGCTCGAGTTCCTCGTCGGGGAGAAGCTGCACCTTGGCGCGCTGGCGGAGAATCGCCGGATCCTTCATGCGCTGAATGTCGTGTGCCGAGCGGAACGAAACAGTCTTGTCGATCAGCATCACGGCGATCAGGTGCTGCAGACAGATATCCGGGATGTCGCGGTTGTCCACGATGGACGACTCATGGCTGGCGACCTTGACGGTCACCTTCTGCACCTGGTCGGGTAAGAAAGCATGGCGCTTGATCAGGATCTCCAGTGCGTCGAGCGGTGCCTGAATGGGCGCGCCCACGGTCCACTTCTTGATGTTGGTGCGCGTCACTTCGTAGCGCTGGCCGAGCTTCTCGATCAGAAGGGACGGATCGGCTTTGGGAGCGTAGGCTTGCAGGAAGTTGTCGGGGCCCGAGAGGATGTCGCCGACGCCTGTCCCGCCCGCCTGAACCAGTAAAGCGGCCGTGATTCCGCTGCGTGCGGGCATGCCGGCGAAGACGAAGGCTTTTTCGATATGGTCGGTGTCGCGCTGCCACGCGGCGATGCCGGAGGATTGCTGCGATGCGTAGTCGAGCAGCCAGCGCATCTGCTGCGCGTTCAGACTCGCCACGCAGGCGGCGGCCGCGGCGGCGCCGAACTCGGCGGCGGTGCTATGAGAGCTCCGATGGGTCTCACCCATGTAGGCAGGTCCGCCCATGGTAATGGTGACCCGCGTTCCGACGTCATAGCCGAGCGCAACAGCGCGCAGGAACCGCGTTCCGTCCATACCGAACTTTTCGCCGGCCGCCAGCGCCGCAGGCACGACCGCGCAGCCGGGATGCGACTGCGAAGGAGGGTGCGTGTCGTCGGTCTCGTCGGCGTGAGCCAGCATTCCGTTGGCGAGCGCCGCTTCGATCGGGCCGCACACCACGTTCGAGCCCGCGACCGTGGCAACTTTCTCGCCGGCATAGGCTCGGGCGAACTGAATCGCGAATTTGCCCGGGGGCAGCTCGGAGCCGGAAATCATGGAGGCGAGGGTATCGAGAATGTGATGTTTGGTCTTCTCGACCACCTCGGGCGGCAGCGCGCGCCCGTAGGCGGCGCTCATGTAGTTGCTGAGCTCGGTCATGACCGGGCCGACCGGTTGCGCGGCCTTTCCGAGCGCGGCCGTTGCGATGAAGCCGCCGGCGCTTTGTAAGAGCCTGCGCCGAGTTACGATTTGTCGATCGTCTTTCATGTTCACCTTCTTCTAGTAGGCCCGCTCCCTGACGGTCGCGGTTCAGTATGCGGGCACCGAACCGCGACCGTCAGGGAGCGGGCGCTTTGGTTGTCACTTCAATTCGCTTCGGAAAACCACTCCGCCCTTCATCACAAACCAGACCCGCTCCATCTCGGTGATGTCCACCAGCGGGTCGCCAGAGACCGCGACCAGATCGGCGAATTTGCCTTTCTCGACGCTCCCGACTTGCTTTCCCAGTTCAAAGTTCAGACTCTGGGCGGCGTTGCTCGTGGCCATCCGCAGCGCTTGCGCCGGCGTCATGCCCCATTTCACATAGAAGGGAAACTGAAACGCCTGCACGCCGTGGCCGACCGTGTAAGCGCCGCTGCCGAAAACTTCCGTGACGCCCGCGGCCACCAGCCGCTTGAAACTCATCTCGGTCAGGCGGAAGCGGGTCTTGGCGCCGCCCGTGGCCTTCAAGTCTTTCGCTTCCAGATCGCCGACCAAATCCCAAAGAGTCTGCATCACCGGGCGCAGAGTGCCGTCCGCCAGCGGCTGTTTGATCAACCTGATCGTCTCGTCATCGAGCCCTTCAGCTCCCGTGACGCCGACGATCACATGCATGGGCATATCTACGCCCGCAGCCAGGCAATTGCGCAGACCTTCGCCACCATACGCATGGCAGGCCACTTTCAAACCTCGCCGATGCGCCTCATCCACGATCGCCTGATTCTCTTCGAGCGTCAACGATGGAACGTTGATCATCTTGCCATCCGGAGTGAAGGCGCCTGCACCATCAGGCTGGGGATATCCTCCACCCTCGTAGTCCTCGGTCTCGTAGATCTTGATCCAGTCGGTGCCGTAGTGGGAATGTTCGCGCACAGCTGCACGAGCCAGCCAGGGCGAGTTGACGTTCTCCGAAAGCTGCCACACACCCTGACCGAACGTGGTCGCCACGGAGGGCGCCGCATAGTAGCTGGCGCCTCTCGGATTGATCTGCGGACCAGCCACCTGCATCCTCGGGCCCGGGACCAGGCCCTTGTTGATGGCGTCGCGCAGCTCGACGGTGGCGTACGTAAACGCCGAGCCCATGTCCTGGACGGTTGTAAAGCCTGCGTTCAAGTCCTTCAAGGCATAGTTCAACCCAGACAGCGCTGCGCGGGAATCGTTGGGTTGTTGTTCCTGCATCAGGTGAACGTGACGGTCAATCAAGCCCGGGAGCACCGTCGCCCGGCTCAGGTCGATCACCAAGACGCCCGGCGGAATCTTCACATGATCGGCAGGCCCAACGCCTGTAATCCGGTCGCCCTTGATGAGGATCACCTGATTCGCTAGATTCGTTCCGGACTTCGGATCGAACAAGCGACCCGCGCGAACGGCGACGCCCTGCGCGGGCGGGGCTTGCATCTCCATGCGCGAAGCGTCGTAGGGCCGTGCCTCGGGCCGCGAGCCTTGGGCCCACAACCCGGCCACGCTCAATAGCCCGAGGGCGGTTCTCAACACTGGTTTGGATGGCATCGTGGGTAGTTGCCAGTATATACCGGACGGAGCTTTTGGTAAAATGACGGAGTCCGCAGGGGCGCGTAGCTCAGTTGGTTAGAGCGCCTGCTTCACACGCAGGAGGTCACAGGTTCGAGTCCTGTCGCGCCCACCAAGCCTAAAATGGAGCTTCCATACAGAAGGAGAGTCATGCCCAAAGCAGCAACGCAACCTGCCCCCGCCGGTCAGG
>JBGPHB010000254.1:0-6553 GCA_041484155.1 Bryobacteraceae bacterium | reverse complement strand
GTACCTTCGCCAAGCCGCGCTGCTGGCGATTCTGGCGCAAATGGGCTCGTTCGTTCCCGCCGATTCCGCGCTGCTGCCGATCGTCGATCGCGTCTTCACGCGCATTGGCGCGGCCGATAACCTGGCCCGCGGCCGCTCCACCTTCATGGTCGAGATGACCGAAACGGCGGTCATCCTCAACACCGCCACGCCACGCAGTCTGGTGGTTCTCGACGAGATCGGCCGCGGCACTTCGACCTATGACGGCCTGGCGTTAGCGTGGGCCGTGATCGAACACATCCATCGCAACATCCGCGCGAAGACGCTGTTCGCCACTCACTACCACGAGCTGACCGAGTTGGCCGCGCAGCTCAAAGGCGTGCGCAATCTGCATGTGTCCGTCAAGGAATCCGCCGATCAGATCCTGTTCCTGCGCCGCGTCGAACCCGGCGCAGCCGACAAGAGCTATGGAATCGAAGTGGCGCGCCTGGCCGCGCTGCCGATGAGCGTCATTGAGCGGGCCCGCCAGGTCCTGGCCCTCCACGAATCCGCGCTGTCGGCCCATCCCGTTCCAATGCAAATCCAACTCTTCGAGCCAGTGGACCATCAGTTGGCCGACCAGATCCGAAATCTCAATCTGGATGAACTTCGACCCGTGGAAGCGCTGAAATTGCTGGCCGATTTGCAAAAGGAACTCTCTTGAGAGTCGCGGGCGTCATGAGCGGCACCTCGCTCGACGGAATCGACGTCGCTATCGTCGACATCAGCAATAAACGCAACGGCGTGAAAGTCGAGACCGTCGCCTTCCACAGCGAGCCGTACCCGAAGCTGGTGCGCGAAGCGATCCTTTCCGTTTCGAACCAGATGACCCACACTGCCACCATCTCGCGCCTGAGTTTCCTGCTCGGCGAACTTTACGCCGCCGCGGTGCTCGAAACCTGCCACCGCAAGCGCGTCTCTCGCGATTCCATTGCTCTGCTCGGCATGCATGGCCAGACGATTTTCCACGAGAGCCAGTCCATCGAGTATCTTGGTCACCGCGTTGCGAGCACGCTGCAAATCGGCGAGGCGGCGGTGGTCTCCGAGCGTACCGGACTCTGGACCATTTCGAATTTTCGGGAGCGCGATATCGCCGCGGGCGGCCAAGGCGCGCCGCTGGTCTCGATCGTCGACTTCCTGCTGTTCCAGCATCGCCGCATCGGGCGAGTCGCGCTCAATATCGGCGGCATTGCAAATATCACTGTGATTCCCGCCGCCGCTGAACGCTTTGAGGTCGTCGCTTTCGACACCGGCCCCGGCAACATGGTGATCGATGCGCTGGTCTCGAACATGAGCCGCGGGCGGCAGCTTTACGATCGTGACGGCCGGATCGCGCGGCGGGGGAAGATACACAAGCGCCTGCTCGATTCGATGTTGAGCGATCCCTATTTTGTTTTCGATCCGCCCAAGACCGCCGGGCGCGAACAGTTTGGACAGGACTTCGCCAACGGCCTGATCGCCACCGGTCTCCCGCTCCCGGACCTGATCGCTACCGCGACCGAACTCACCGCGCAGTCGATCGCCCAAGCCATCCTGCGCTCGGTCTCGGAAGAGGATCACATTCGCGAAGTGGTCGCTTCCGGCGGCGGCGTTCACAATCGCCAGCTCATGTGGCGTTTGCGGGAATTGCTGCCACAACTCACGGTGAATACCAGCGACGTGTACGGCATCGATCCGGACGCCAAGGAGGCCATCGCCTTCGCGATCCTGGCCCACGAGTTCATCCAGGGCCGGCCGGGCAATCTGCCATCCGCCACCGGCGCGCGCCATCCGGCGCTTCTAGGTAAGAGCTCGCCGGTCAACTAAAGTCTAGACCGTTGGGCAGGGCGCCGCTTGGCGATGTAAATGCAAATGTTCGAATCGAGCAGGTATCGCATCATAGGCCAGGGCGCTCTTGCATTCTGGGTTGGCGCCGTCCGCCCCGGAAGAAATCATGCGGGAGCCCTGCCAGTACGTCGAACACCTCGGCCAGATTTCCCGCCGGCTCCCGCAAGATAATCTCATCGCCGCGGCGGAGAATCTCCACTTGGTCCATTTCCAAACGAAACTGCCGGGGGATCCGGACCGCTTGAGAATTCCCGCTTCTAAAGACCTTCGTGATCGCCATACCATGAGTATATCGAGCCATTTATACCTCGCCGCGACCGGCTAAAATGATGTCTTGCGCTACTTCTTCCGGCGGCATCAGCCGCCGTTCACACGAGTCCTGCTGGTCGAAAGCGGCTCGCGACGCTTGTTCGACGATTTGATCGCCGGACTGTACGAAACCTACGGCGAGCAGCTCGAAATCGACCTGGTGACGTGCTTCGCGGGCGTACCGCAGGGATTCCGTGGCACCGTCTATCGTGTGACCGATTACACCGGACCGGTGGCACGCAAGCGGCTGTACGCGGAGCTGGAGGCGGGCCAATATCCGATCCTCGGCATGATCTGCGCGGGCGAATCGATCATGACCAAGTGGAAGTGGATGCTGGCCGCGCGCTTGCCCGTGAAGGTTTTCGTGCTGAACGAGAATGCGGATTACTTCTGGCTGGATTGGGGACACTGGCGCGTGATTGCGCACTTCGCGCTGTTTCGCGTGGGATTGACCGGCGCGGCGGCGATTCCCACCATCGCCCGGCTGGTGTTCTTCCCTGTGACGCTCGCATATCTGTTACTTTACGCAGGAGTGGTGCATCTGCGAAGGAGAATCCGGACCTTATGAAGGCTGTGTACATCGAACAAACCGGCGGCGTGGATGCGTTGCGCTACGGCGACTGGCCGAAACCGGAGCCGGCTGCCGGACAGGCGCTGGTGAAGCTGGCGGCTTCGGGTGTCAATTTTATCGACACGTATCATCGCACCGGATTGTACAAGCTGCCTCTGCCGGCAGTGATCGGATCGGAAGGGGCGGGCACGGTGGAAGCCGTGGGAGAGGGCGTCACCGGGTTCAAGCCGGGCGATCGCGTGGCCTGGGCGATGTTCCGCGGCTCCTACACCGAGTACGCCGCCGTGCCGGTAAATCTTTTAGTAAAGATACCGGCGGGAGTCGAGTTTCGAGACGCAGCGGCGGTGATGCTGCAAGGAATGACTGCGCACTACCTGACGCATTCGACCTTTCCGCTGAAGAAGGGTCACACGGCGCTGGTTCACGCGGCGGCGGGCGGCACGGGCCGGCTCGTCGTGCAAATGGCAAAGCTGCTGGGCGCCCGCGTGATCGGGACGGCCGGTTCGCCGCAAAAGGCCGAGGTGGCACGACAGGCCGGCGCCGACGACGTGATCCTCTATGACCAGCAGGACTTCGCGGCGGAGACGAAGCGGTTGACCAATGGCGCGGGCGTCGACGTGGTTTACGACTCTGTGGGCCAATCCACGTTCATGAAGAGCCTGGAAAGCCTGCGGCCACGCGGGATGATGGTGTCGTTCGGCAACGCCAGCGGCGCGGTGCCTCCCGTGGAGCCTCTCCTGCTCACTCAAAAAGGCTCCCTGTATCTGACGCGGCCATCGCTGGCGAATTACATCGTTACGCGTGAAGAGCTGGATTGGCGAGCCGGCGATCTGTTTCGCTGGATTGCGGAGAAACAGTTGGTCCTGCGAGTGGAGCACGTGTACACGTTGGCCGATGCGGCACAAGCCCATCGCGACCTGGAAGGGCGCAAGACTACGGGAAAGCTCGTGCTGCTGGTCTGAGCTAGCGCCGGTCCAGCACTTTCCCCGGCAGCGCGTTCGTCATCTTGGATTCATCGATCACCGCCATGCCGTTCACCAACACGAAACGCATCCCTTCGGAGAGTTGATTCGGATTATCGAACGTCGCCACATCGCGAATCGTCTCGGGGTCGAAGACCACAACGTCCGCCCACATCCCCACTTTGAGAACGCCGCGATCGGCGAACCTCATCCGTTGCGCCGGAAGAGCGGTGAATTTGCGGATCGCGTCTTCGAGCGTCAGCTTCTTCTCTTCCCGCACATATTTGCGCAGGATGTGGGGAAACGTTCCGTAAGCGCGCGGGTGCGGATGCTCCTTGCCCAGGAGTCCGTCCGGCGCCGCTCCTTGCGAATCGTTGCAGATGGAAACCCAGGGCTGCTGGAGCGCGAGTGCCACGTCGGATTCGGCCATCGCAAACATGGCCACGGATGTGAAGGCTTCGTCTTCAATGAGCAGGTCGAAAATCGTATCGATCGGGTCCTTCTTCCACAATTTTGCGATTTCGGCGATGGTCTTGCCTTGCAGGGGAACCAGCTTGGAGTTCTGCACCGCGCCGACGAGAATCGATTCCGGCCCAGGAATCGCCAGCCATTCGTTATTCCAATCGTTGGAGGGCGTTTCCATCTCCTTGCGGATGCGCGCGCGCATGGATGGGTCCTGCAGGCGTTCGATCAGCTTGCGATCCCCGCCGTCGTGCGCCCACGGCGGGATAATCGCGGAGAAGGAATTGAACCATGCCGTGTACGCGTAAGTGTTCGCAGCAACGTCCACACCCGACTTCCGCGCCTGTTCGATTCGTGCAACGATCTCCGGCATCCGCCCCCAATTGGCTTTGCCCGCTGCCTTGAGGTGCCAGATCTCCACGGGAATTTTCGCCTCGCGCCCGATGCGGAAAGCTTCGTCGAGCGCCGTCGAAATGGCATTGCCTTCATCCCGGATGTGCGAAGCGTAAATGCCGCCGTATTTCGATGCTTCGGTCGCCAGGGCGATCAACTCTTCCGTGGTGGCATAGGGTGCGGGCGCATACTGGAGCGACGTCGAAAGCCCAACCGCCCCATCCCGCATGGCTTCCCGCACCAGGGCCTTCATGCGCTCCAGCTCCGCTGGATTGGGGGCGCGGTCATCGTCTCCCAAAACCAGCCGGCGCACCTGTGTCGCGCCGACATAGCTCGCCAGGTTGATTCCCATGCCCTGCTTTCGCAGGCGCGCGAAGTATTCGCGAAAGGTCCGCCACCCGGGCTGAACGCCGTAGTGCGCGTAGGATACGCGGTCCGCCCTCAAGACCGCATCGTTGAGGGGCGCGATCGAACCACCCTCGCCCGTGACCTCCGTCGTGATGCCCTGGTAGATTTTCGAGGGCAGACGCGGGTTCACCAGGATCGTCAGCTCGGATTGGCCGAGCATGTCGATGAACCCCGGCGCCACCACCATCCCGCGGGCGTCGATGGTGCGCCGCGTTGGCGTGTCCGCCAAGTGGCCAATCGCCGCGATCCTCCCACCGCGAATCGCAACGTCAGCGGAGTACCACGGCGACCCAGTCCCGTCAATGATGTGGCCGTTGTGGATGACAACATCGTAAGGTTGCGCCGCTGCGAACAGGAGGAGTGGAGCAAGGAACAACATGAGCTCAGTATACGTCGCGTCCGTTAGCAACCTGTGGCAAAAGTCTTTGTGCGCGCTGGAGGATGACAAGCTAAAGCATGTCCCACAATGTCAATCAAGGATTTGCAGCCCTAGTGGGACATGCTTCAGCTTGTCTATGGCTTTTGCCACAGCCTCTAGCGCTCTAATGTGACGATCGCCTGAGCCTCGGCGGAGCGGCCTTCGCCGATGGGCCCGACCGCCTCAGCAGTTTTGAATTTCACCGAGACCTGATCGAGATCGAGACCTAGAGTCCGGGCAAGGGACTCCCGGATCGGTAGCCGGTAGTCTTTCAGCTTCGGCCGCTCCAGGATCACGGTCGAGTCGACGTTCACGATCCGATAGCCGGCTTGGCGCACCAGCGCCGCGGCGTGGGCCAGGAACTGAGCGCTGGCCGCGCCTTTCCAGCGAGCGTCGGAATCGGGGAAGTGCATCCCGATGTCGCCCAGCGCCGCCGCGCCCAGCAAGGCGTCGGTGATCGCGTGCGACAAAATGTCCGCATCGGAGTGGCCTTCCAGTCCGGACTCGGAAGGCAGGGTCACGCCTCCCAGAACCAGCGGCCGCCCGGCGACGAGGCGATGAACATCCCACCCCAGTCCAGTTCGAATCACGATGCGGTCTGCCCCGCCAACTCTTCTGCCAGAAACAGCCGCGCCAGGTCCATATCGGTCGGTTTGGTGATCTTGAGATTGCGGTCGCTGCCTTGTACGACGCTTACCTCGACTTGCTCGAGGCGCTCCACCAGGCTCGATTCATCGGTGCCAATGAAACTGTCCTGCCGCGCCATTTCGAAAGCGCGCTTCAGCAGGTCGAAACGGAACACCTGGGGAGTCTGAGCCAGCACCAGATGCTCGCGCGGGAGAGTGGCGCGGATTTTGTTCTTGTGAATTCGCTTCACCGTGTCTACCGGGACGATGCCGACAATGGCGGCGCCAGTATGAGCCGCCTCGTTGATGACCTTCTCCACCAGATCGGAATCGATAAAAGGGCGGACGGCATCATGCACGGCGACCAGATCGGTATCGGCGGCCAGACTCGCCAGTGCGTTCTCAACCGACTGCTGGCGGCTATCGCCACCCTCGACGAACCGAACCGGGCGGGTGGGACGCTCCTGGTGGACCAGGCCACGAGCCCAATCGAGGTCCTCCGGCCGCAGCGCCACCACAATCTCGGTCACGGAAGGCGAGCGCAGGAACTTGCGGATGG
>JBGPHB010000253.1:0-6576 GCA_041484155.1 Bryobacteraceae bacterium | reverse complement strand
CCGCTGGAGGACCCGTCCCTGGTTCCCCTGCTGGTCGCCAACGTGGGCGAGGAGGGCGAAGGCAATCTCAGCGGTATGCGCTACTTGTGCCGTGGGGCCAGCGGCGCACGGCTGCGTGCGTTCCTGGTGCTGGATGGGCCCGCCACCGACCACATCACCTGCCAGGCTCTGGCCAGCCGGCGATTCGACGTCACCATTACCGGCCCGGGCGGCCATAGCTGGAGCGATTACGGCATCGGCAACCCGATCCACGCTTTAAGTCGCGCCGTCACGCTGTTCACCGATCAGGCGCCCAATGGCGCGGGTCCCAGGTCGTCCTTCAACTTCGGCGTCATCCAGGGCGGATCGAGCATTAATTCCATCCCCAGCGAGGCCCGCGCCAAGGTGGACCTGCGTTCGGAAAGTGCGGACCGGATCGAGCGGATGGCGGCCCTGCTGGCGACTTCGGTCGAGCGTGCGATCGAAGCTGAGAACGGGCGCAGCGCCGGCGGACGCGTGGCCGGACGCGTGAAAGAGATCGGCTCGCGGCCCGGCGGAGCCTTGCCGGAAGACGCGCCGATTCTCGAGTGCTTGCGCGCCGTGGACTCGCACCTGGGCATCCGCAGCCACCTGGACTGCTCCTCGACCGACGCCAACATCCCTCTCTCGCTGGGTTTGCCGGCAGTATCCATAGGAGCGGGCGGGCAGGGTGGCGGCGCCCACACTGCGGCCGAGTGGTTCCAGCCCGAGGCCCGGGAATTGGGCTTGAGACGCATCTTGCTGACACTTTGCCTTTTGCTGGCGGGTGAGTGACTGGCAGGCGAAACCGCCTGCCCCACTTTGCCCGCCAATGCTTTGCCAAGAGGTGTGGCAGGCGGTTTCGCCTGCCAGTTCGGGGTTGATTTGAAACCCATCGACTTCGAGAGACATCCATGTTGTTGAAACCGTTTTATAATATGGATGAGGGGTTTCTCCCGAATATGAAGCTCTACGAAAAGATGCGCCAGCAGAAACTTTTGTCAACCACGCTGCTGCTATTCACGCTGTCGATCGGTATCGTCATCGGTACCTTGGTCAATACGGGGGTGCACGCTGCTCGTGGCCAAAATATCGCGCCGGGCGCGACGCCGCTGGTGATCCCGCGCGCCGCGGAGGTGGGCAACGAATTCACCAAGCTTGCCAAGGCGTTGGATCCGAGTGTGGTCAACATCACCGCGGACTTCATACCGAAGGTTGGGCAGGGACGCAACCCTGGCGCACCGCCGGAAGACCCGGATGAGGAAGAGAACGGGGACGGCTCGGATCTGTTCCGCCGCTTCTTCAAGGGCAGCCCGCAGGATGCGCCGCAGGAACGCCGGGAGCAGTCCGGGACCGGATTCGTTGTCGACAAGAACGGTTACATCATCACCAATCATCACGTGGTGGACGCGGTGGACCACATCCGAGTCAAGCTGCACGGTGATACCACCGAATACCGCGCCCGGGTGATCGGCGTGGACCGCGAGACCGACATTGCCGTAATCAAGATCGATCCGAAACGGCCGCTCACGCCGGTAACCATCGGCAACGCTGACGCCGTGCAAGTCGGGGACTGGGCCGTGGCGATTGGCTCGCCGTTCGGCCTGGAGGCCACCGTGACCGCGGGGATTGTCAGCGCCGCCGGCCGGGACATCGGGGGCGCCGAAAACCAGTTCAAGCACTTTATTCAGACCGACGCCGCGATCAATCCCGGCAACAGCGGCGGGCCGCTGCTGAATATCCGTGGCGAAGTGATTGGCGTAAACACCATGATCGCCACACGGAGCGGCGGATCCCAGGGAGTCGGTTTCGCATTGCCTATCAACACGGCTGTCAGGGTATATAACGACATCATTCGCGATGGGCGCGTCACCCGCGGCTCGATCGGAGTCGAATGGGTGCCCAACCCGAAGCCGGAGACCCTTAAGGCGCTGGGATTCGATCACGGCGTCCTGTTGAGCAACGTTCGCAAGGGGGGACCTGCGGATAAGTCCGGCGTCCACCCGGATGACGTCATCGTCGGCCTCAATGGCCAGCCTGTCAAGGATGGCGATGACCTGGTGGCGCGAGTGGCGGATGCGCCGGTCGGCACGCAGGTCACTTTGAACGTGGACCGCGACGGCAAGAAGATGGACTTCAAGGTTGCGGTTCAGGATCGCGTCGAGGTCTTCAAGGATGATCCGCGCGTGGTTGGCAACCGCCTTCCGCAAGAGACCACAAGCAAGCCTGAAGCGCCACAGGTCACAACTCCGGTTGCCGGTCAGGTCAAGTTTGGCATCAGCGGCCGTCCCGTGGATGAGGAAGAACGCACCGTGACCCCCGACAAGCATGGAGTGACCGTGACCTACGTCGAGCCTGAATCCTTCGCCGAAGAGATTGGCATGGCCAACCACGATATTATCGTCTCGATCAACCGCCAGCCCGTAAGCTCGGTGGACGATATTCGAAAAGTCCAGCAGACCCTAAAGCCGGGTGACCCGGTCGCGTTCCGCGTGGTCCGGATCCCGGTTGTGGGGCGGGGCAAGGGCCGGCAGGTCGGCAGCCCGGCCGCAACGTTCCTGAGCGGGACGCTGCCCCAGAATTAGGGTCGGGCGTGCATGCTAATCTAGGCCTTTGCGCTTACTGACTGGCACCGTCGTAGTGGCGTGGTTCGCCACCCAAGGTTTTGCCGTCGAGAATACTCCGGCGGCGAAGAAGCACACCTCCGCGTCGAGCACGGCCAAGCGGTCCTCCAAGGCCACAGCGAAACCTAAAAGAACGGCCGCAAAAACGACTTCCAAGTCCGTCGTCAAAGCATCGCAGCGGCGAACCTCTAAATCGTCGAAAAAGCCCGCGCCGGCCGTCTCTCGCCGCTCCTCGCAGCAGCAGCCCACGCCTGGCCGGTACAAGGAAATCCAGCAGGCGCTGGTCGACAAGGGGTATTTCGCCGGATCCCCGGACGGCAATTGGGGCCCCGAATCGGTGGACGCGCTGAAGCGCTTTCAGCGTGACCAGAATCTCACCGAAGACGGAAAGATTGGATCGCTCTCGCTGATCGCGCTGGGGCTGGGCCCGCAGCGCGTCGCCGCCGCGGCGTCGCCCACGCCAGTTCAATAGCGATGACCATCGGGGTCCCCAAGGAGATCAAGGATCACGAAGCTCGTGTGGGCCTGCTGCCGAGCGGCGCCAAAGCGCTGGTGGAGGCGGGCCACCGGGTGCTTGTGCTGAGCGGCGCGGGGCTCGGCAGTTCACTCCCGGATGAAGACTATCTCGAGGCTGGCGCGGAAATCGTGCCCACCGCGGCGGACGTCTGGTCCGGCAGCGATCTGGTCGTAAAGGTGAAGGAGCCCCAGTCCTCCGAGTACGGGTTCCTAAGGCCTGGTTTGACGCTGTTTACGTACCTCCACCTGGCGCCGCTCCCGGAGTTGACGGACAAGCTGCTCGAAGCGCGCGTGAACGCGGTGGCCTATGAAACCATTCGTGAGTCCGATCACTCGCTGCCGTTGCTCACGCCGATGAGTGAAGTCGCCGGACGCATGGCGGTGCAGGTGGGCGCACAGTATCTGGAGGCGCCGATGGGCGGGCGCGGCATTCTGCTCGGAGGCGTCCCGGGAGTGGCGCCGGCGAACGTCGTGATTCTGGGCGGCGGCGTGGTGGGGCACCAGGCGGCCAAAGTGGCGGTAGGGCTCGGCGCGCATGTGACCATCATCGACCGCAACATCGACCGTCTGCGGCACCTGGACGACGTCTACTCCAGTCAGATCGTGACGCTCGCATCGAATCTGTATACCATTCGCGAATCGCTGCGCCACGCCGACCTGGTGGTCGGCGCGGTACTGATCCCGGGCGCCTCCGCGCCCAGACTGGTCCGGCGCGAAATGATCCCGCTGATGAAGAAAGGCTCGGTGATGGTGGACGTGGCCATCGACCAGGGCGGGTGCTTCGAGACCTCGCATCCCACCACGCATACCGATCCGGTGTACGTAGTCGACGGCGTGATCCACTACTGCGTGACCAACATGCCGGCGGCGGTGCCACACACGTCTACCTTCGCGCTGAACAATGCCACGTTCCCGTATTTGCTGGAGCTTGCCAATCGCGGCCTGGAAGGGGCGGTTGCCCACAGCGCGGCGATCCGCGAGGGTGTCAACACCTACAAGGGCCACATCACGTATGCGGCAGTGGCCGAGTCGCAAGGGAAAGCGTGGAAAGACTTCGGCGCAGTGAGTTAGTTGAGCCTGAACTCAACCACGAGAGAGCAAGAATTTAGCCCATTCGCCGGACTGATCGGCAGGACGAATCTGGAGACGGGAAAAGTCGCGATTCCACCGGACACAGCCGAAAAATCCCCGGTGAGGTATGCGAACGTAGGCACGCCCGTCGCGATTCCTGCGGGTCCGCCGGTAGACATCGCGATAACCGGACCGAGGAAAAATCCCGCGGCGGCGGCGAGTGTTTGCGCCTGAGCGCGTGCGTCCGCCAGGAGATCCGGTATCGGGCATTGTTGCGATTGCAGCACCGGCGGCGACACTTGCGTGCCCTGCAAGAAGAACGTCATGGTTAAGGCGTTGCCCTTTTGGCCTATCTTGTTCTGCAGATTAACGAGCGCCAGAAGCGTGTCCTTCAACTGCGAAAGGGATACCGGGAGAGTGAAGGTCCATTGCAGCACTTGCTGAGTCTGTGACCCGACGTACACGGCTTGCGTGTACACGCTCGACAAATCGGACGCCGTTATTCCGGATCCCTGAAGCGCAGCGACGATGTCATCCAGTCCGGCCGTCACGCCGGAATTCACACTGACAGCGAACACGGCTTGATCCGCTTGCAAAGGGGTGGAGCGGGATGCCGCGATGGTCACGGAATGCTGCGCGAATCCGAGCGGGGAGGCAGTGAGGACGAACCATCCTAACCAAAGATTTCGCATGGCCGTTAGCTCCCCAACAAGCCGAACTTGATCGTGACCACGCAACCGCCGACTGCGTTCGAGACCGAGCTCGACATGGCCAGGATGCCCGCCACGGTGCGTCCGGCTGCATCCGCGAGTTTCTGGGCTTGCGCCCGGGCGTCGGTGATCAGATCGGAGATCGTACAGGGCTGCGATTGCAGCGACGGTTGCGAGACCTGAGTTCCCTGAACCGTGAATGACAGCCGCAGTCCCGGGTTTTTCTGCAGGCTCTGCTGCAAAGCGGTGAGCGTGGCGACGGTGTCCTTGGTTTTGGACAAGGGCACGGTCACTCGAAACACCCATTCAAGATTTGGCGGCGGCACGGGAAACGCTTGAATTGTGTATACCGGCAGAGTGCTGACTCCCGCAAAGTTCGCGAGGGTGATGCCGGCGGGCTGCACGGCCGCGACAACGTCGTTGATGGTCGTATTGATATCGGAATCGACGGCGACGGCGAACACGGCTTGATCCGGTTGTAAGTTTGTGATTTTAGAGGAGGTGACCGTGACGGAGTTCGAGTCGAGTTGGGCAAATGCGAATGAGGTGAAGATCAAGAAGCTAAAGGCAGGAATGCGTATAAACATGCATGAATTATACGCAATTCCTAGGGCAGGCCAGGGCCTGCGTTACCCTTTGGCGAAGTACAGGGAGGCGGCGCGCTCCATCTCGGACTTGGTCATGATCGGCCCGCGGCCTTCGTAGCGTCCGATCGACAGCAGAATGTTGCAGATGTCGGCCGGATAGCAGGCGCGCAGCTCGGTGCGCCCTTCACGCAGGCAGAGCTTGCGCAGGTATTCGGCGCTGTCCGGTTCGGATTGAATGTTGCGCGATTGCACCACGCGGGCAAAGATCTGGTCGAAGCTTTGGGCATCCACCGCCTCCACGTAGATCTTGTTGTGGATGCGGCGAAGGAACGCTTCGTCTGCCAGATCCGCCGGCTCCAGGTTGGTCGAAAACACCACCATCAGCTCGAATGGGATCTGGAACTTTACTCCATAGCGCAGTGTGAGGTAATCCACGTGCCGGTCCAAAGGCACGATCCAGCGGTTCAGCAAATCGCGCGGCGACATGAGCTGGCGGCCGAAATCGTCGATGATCAAGATTCCGTTGTTCGCCTTCATCTGTAACGGCGCGGCGTAGATGCCAGAGGCCTCGTCCAGGCGCAACTCCAGCATGCTGGGGATCAGCTCGCCGCCCACTACGATGCAGGGCCGCTTGCACATGATCCAGCGCGGGTCGATGTCCAGATCGTCGCTATCAATCGGCTGGTGGACTACAGGGTCGTACAAGCTGATGATCTGGTTGTCGACTTCGACCGCGTAGGGGATCATCACCGCATCCTGATACACGCGGAGCATGCGCTCCGCCAGGCTGGTTTTTCCGTTGCCGGTGGGCCCGTAGACAAAAATCGAAGTCTGGGAAATGATCGCGGGACCCATTTGGTCCAGCATCTTGTCGGAGATGACTAAATCCGAAAAAGCCTGACGCAACAAGCGCCGGTCGACACTGATGCGAGCCGATTGCGCCTTGGTGGCTGCATGATATTCGTTCAGCGATACCGGGCAGGCGCCGGCGTATTGGGAAACTTGAAAGCGCTCGCCCGCGAGCTGTTTTCCCGCGGCGGAGAGCACGAACTGGTAGTCGTTCCCGCTCAT
>JBGPHB010000252.1:0-6577 GCA_041484155.1 Bryobacteraceae bacterium | reverse complement strand
CGCCCTGCTCGCCTTCGCGCCCGCAGGCATGGCAGAGTCCATTGCCGGCCGGTGGCAGGGGACATTCACCACCAGCAGCAAACTCGAGATTCCCTTCCGTATCGACTTTCAGGGCGACGGAACCAACGTGAAAGGCACGCTCTTTAACGGGGAAGAGAAATTCACCTCGACCAGCGGACGGTTGGAGAACGGATCTCTGCTTCTCAACTGGGACTATTACGCCTCCAAACTGGAAGGGACTCTGAAAGACGGAGTCCTTGATGGCCAATACACGCACAGGCGAGACAGTGGCGCGGTGCACGCCAAACGATTCACTCCGTCGCCGGTATCCAACGTGAAGGCGCCCTCAATCGGCGGCCTCTGGGAACTGGATGGCGTCGCGAGTTCTAAAGGCGAATCGGCCTGGCGATTCATCGTCCATCAGTCTGGCGCGGAAGTCTCGGCCACCATCTTGCGGGTGGATGGGGACACCGGGACGCTGAGCGGCGCTTATAAAGACGGGAAATTCGTGTTGAGTCATTTCTCGGGCGTGCGACCGTCGTTGCTTGAAGTGACGCCGGCCGCCAACGGTACGCTGCAACTGGTGCTCAACGGCAAGCCCATGACGGCGCTGCGTCCGGCGGAAGCTCGTGCGAAAGGACTGCCGGAGCCTGACGATCCATTGCGCCACACCGGCGTCAAGGACCCGTCGGAGCCGTTCCACTTCAGCTTCCCGGATCTCAACGGGCGTGTGGTCTCGGAGAGCGACGCGCGCTTCCGCGGCAAAGTGGTGCTGGTCGAGATCACCGGGAGTTGGTGCCCGAACTGCCACGACGAAACGCCGTTCCTGGTCGAGTTGTACCGCAAATATCACGGCCAGGGCCTGGAAATCGTCGCGCTCGACTTTGAGGAAGCGGAGCAGTTAAAGGACCCGGCGCGGTTGCGCGCGTTTATCAAGAACTACGGCATCGAGTATACAGTCTTGCTCGGCGGCGAGACTGGCGAGGCCAAGGATAAGCTGGCGCAAGCCGTGCATTGGGATGCGTGGCCAACCACATTCTTCCTGGGTCGCGATGGCCGCGTGAACAAAGTTCACACCGGGTTTCCGAGCAGCGCGTCGGGAGAGTTGTTCACGGAGGCGAAAGAAGAATTCACCGCAAGCGTGGGGCGCCTGCTCGCCGAGACCACCCGCAGCTCACGCTAAACGGTTGCATACGTGGGGCAGGCAGTCTTGCCGGCGAGCCGGCTTTTCTTGAGGCTGCGTCGGGACAAGAGAGCCGGCTCAACCCCGCCCTAACGGGCGGGGCTTTGTCGTACGCTTACAACACCCGGCAAGCCCTGCCCGTCAGGGCGGGGTTCAGTTGAGAAATGCAGAAACTCCAGAAGCCGGCCCGCCGCCATGACTGGCTGCCCCACGGGAGCCTCCCTCGGGCATCGGGACGCTGACGGTACAGGGGTCCCCAGGCGGACTCTCGGCCGTTTCTTCATCTCAGCGAAAGGCCAGCTTCGTTTTACGCTCTTGCTCGGCTTTGATTCCGGCGCCGAACAGCTTCTCAAAGAAACCCTCCCGCACCAACTGGTCCACGAGTTTATTGTCGATCACTCTGTGAAAGTCGAAGGCTCTCATTTGCGCGGCTAGTTGCGGATCTGGGGAGTGATCCAGGATGTATTGAACGGCCGCGGCCGGCACGTACGGGATGCGTTCGTAACTGTTGACCCGCGCATAGTGATCGTACACCCGTTCGATATCCGCGGGGTCCTGCTTGTCCCAAGCCACATAGGTCTTGATCGCAAAAGCCTTGTCGTCATAGAAACGCTTGATGGCTTCCGCGTGAGCCTTGATCAGCGACTCGGCCAGCGCGGGGTTGGCGGCGACGGTGGCCTTCTTGAACAAGTAAACGGAAGGAGCGTAGATGTCATCGTAGTCGCTGATATTGCCGAGATTCTTGTAGCCTTCCTCCTCGAGCCTGAAATAGACCGGCGCCGTCAACATGGTCGCATCGACGCGATTGCCAACCAGTGCCGCGGCCCGGGAGCTGACATCGCCGCCGATCGGCACCCACTGCACGTCACGTGCGGATAGCCCGGCCATCCCGAGAAGTCCAATCGTGTAGTTATACGGCGCGTCCCCGATCTGGCTCACCCCAATTCGCTTTCCCTTCAAATCGCGAACGCTCGCCGTATTTTTGACCGCCATCAGCGCGAACAGGCTCTTCTTGAAAGGACTGCCCAGGGCGATCAGCGATCCGTCTTTGGAGCTCGCCACCATGGCCTGTTCCAAGGTGTAAGCGGTCATCACGGCTTCGCCGCTCACCAGCATCGCGATGCCGGCTGGATGGACCCCAAAGACGAGGCTTACGTCCAGTCCGTACTTTTGGTAATAGCCGCCGTCCTTCGCAATGTAGAGGGGCCAGACCTGGGCGGTCCGGGTAGGATAGTTGATCGTGATCTTCCGCGGTTGTCCCCAGGCGCCGGAGGCGACCAAAACCGCCGCGAGGATGATTCTTCGGCTTGGCATTAGCTCCAGCGCGCGAAACCCATCGCGCTTCCGGTGCCGGCGGTCGACCGATAACACGGCACGTAATCCACGAGCGTCATCTTCAAACCCGCTTCCGCCATCGCGCCGGCGACGACGATCCAATTCTTGATTTCGGATGTACCGGCTTGGAACATCTCTTCGGGAAAACTCGAGAGCGCCGCCGCATCTCCCTTTTGCATCGCTTCGAGCACGCTGGCGTCAAAGGACTCATCGATCACGAAATGAGTAAGGCCGCCGGACGCAACGAAAGCGACGGTCAAATCCGAAGGCCACGCCAAGACGGCACGGGCCAGCGCCCGCCCGAAGTTGAAACAGCGCCCCGCGGGCGGCTGATTGGGCGGATAAAAGGTATTGACGAATACGGGAACGTGAGGAACCACTTTGTCACGCATCACGCGCCGGTACACGAAACCATAAGCGTGCGGGACCGCGTTTGACCCGATGGCCCCGGTCGGCAGCCGCGTGAGCTGCGTTGCATCGAACCCATCGGCGATCACGCCTTCGATGATGTGGCGTCCGAGCTCGGGTACGCACGGATACTCCGTATAGACAGCCGGGGTGCGGTCGGTTTCCGCGCGCGCAATCGCCGGATTGAGCTTGGCCAGAAACTCCGGGGAACGGGGATGACCTTCGACGTACTTGCCCCAAAAGATCGCGAACGCCGGAACGTGATCTTCGTTGAAGATCTCCATCTGGTCGTTTCCGATGACGACCGCCGCGTCCGGTTTGGATTTCTCGAACACGTCGCCCAGTTCACGAATCGCCTGCTGGCATCGCGCGTACCGTTCCTGACAGACGCCAGGGGTGATCTGCTCATCCAGCCGCCGCTCCTTTTGCAGGGTCACCATCTGGTCGAACGTATACGTCTTCCCTTTGAAGAAATGTTTCGGATTCTCGCGGTCCGCCGAGACGCGCCCGCCCCAGTATTCCGGGGCAATCGACAGCATGGGTCCGTGCGAGGTGCCGAGACCGAGGGTGATCCGAGCCATACCGTTACCTGGAGCCGACTCGTACGGTTTCCGGCTCCCGATCAATCCTCAGCCGTGGAAAAAGGCGCCGGGCATTCTCTTCGAAGATGTCACGGCAGTCTTCTTCGGAAAGAGTGCCGATGGCATCGATCAGCGGTTTGATGTCGTCGAAGCTCTGGCCCGTCTCCGGATTCGCCGCCGATCCCGAGCCCGGGTTCTCGGTTCCGAACAGAACGTTCTTACTTCCGGCAACGTCGAGTAGCATCTCGATGGATTTTCTGGCGTGCAGGCAGGTGTCGAAATGCAGCATCCTCAGCCTGCGGTTGAATCGCTCCACCGTCCCGCCCCCCTTCATCACGTGATCTGCCTGCCAGCGCCCGATCTGGTAGGGAATCGAACCGCCGCCGTGGGAGATGATGATCTTCAGCTTGGGAAAGTCTTCCAACACCCGTGAATTGACCAGTGACAGGACCGCCAGGCTCTCCTCGCTGATAAAGTGCTGGCTGTAATTCTCGCGGCCATGTTTGCACCCGGTGGAGTGGATGAGGCCGGGAAGATCCAACTCGATCATCTTTTCCCAAAGCGGATACCAGTATTCGTCCGCCAGCGTGGGCGTGCTGTTGTCGCCCTCGCCCGGATCGGTGTCGATCAGGAGGCCGATGAAGCCGAGCTCCCGGACGCAGCGCTCCAATTCACCAAACCCGAACTTGATTTGCTGGCCAGGAGACTGGGGAATCGCGCAAACTCCCTGAAAGCGAGTCGGATAGGCCTTGACCTGTTGGGCGATGTAATCGTGATTGGCCACGGCCCAGGACTCCACGATCCTCGTGGGTTTCTCGGCATGCATCAGTTGAAACGGCCGCGGCGATAGAAATTGGACGTCCGTGCCGACAGAATCCATGATGCGAAGATTGCGTTGCGTATCGGGATGATCGCGCACCCATTCGTCCGGGAATCTTTTCGGGGCGAAGCCGTGCGCGCCGCGCGCCGACATCTGGACGGACTTCCACTGATACAGCTCCGGCGCGGCGCAGACGTGGGCGTGGATGTCGATGATCATAGAGGCCATGGTCTCACAACCGCGATTGGTTCGAGCCGGGCGTTAATGGCCTGCGGAATTCGCCGGGCTCAACGCCTTGTCCGGCTCGATCGCCATGGCATGATTCAGCGAGATCTCAACCGCGGTCCCGGTGTCAAACCGTACGTCAGTGCCGCGGGCCAGCAGTGCGATCAAGGTGCCGGCGGCGATGCCGGAAAGTCCGCCGACTCCAAAGCCGCGAATGCTCGGACTGGCGGCGGCGCCGGCGAGCGCTCCAATTTGGCCGCCCTTCGATGCTGCGTCTCCCACACGCTCGAGGTCTTTCCCTTTTTCGGAATCGTGCGCGATCGTCCCGGGCTCCTTCATGTGTGAGTTCGCGTCGCCAGGAACCCGATCGATCGCGGCAGCGATGTCGACGGTGTAGCCGTTCGCATAGATCAGTGAGGTGAGGTGAAACTGTAGTTCGGCGGTCCCCTTAATACGGCCTCCGCGCTTGACCGAATCGACGACGCCCTGGACCCAGGTTCCAGCGGGAATGACCATGGCGCCGTTAATCACGACCGGGAAGCTGGTCTGGGCGTAAATCGGATCCGACGGCTGTGCGCCCTTGGTTGAAATTGGCTGCCGAAGCTGGATCGGAATCCTGGTGCCAGCCGGCACGATCCACTGTTTCTGGTCCGGCTGCTCGGGCCGCGGCTCCGTGGCGGGCAATTCAGTCCGGGTCTTGAGCTGCGCCACGGCGGCACTCGCGAGAAAAAGGAAGGCGATTAGGTGTCGCATAAACGCACCTGCGCTTCATTCTAACCTAAGTACTACCAGAGCCCCAAATCTTCGCAGGCCGCGAAGAATTGACCGCGTGCATTTCCGGCCAGAACCCCGCCCTGACGGGCGGGGCTTGCCGGGTGTTGTAAGTGCACGACAAAGCCCCGCCCGTCAGGGCGGGGTTCCGCTGGTGCCGGCTTTTTTCGGTTACATCGGCGCAAGAAAGCCGGCCCGGAGGCCGGCTCGCCGCCATGACTGGCTGCCCCACGGTATCCTGCAGTCACGATGCACTACATCTTGTTCTACGACGTTGTGAGCGACTATGTCGCTAAGCGCGGGGCATTTCGCAACGAACACCTGGCGCTGGCCCGGCAGGCACACGAACGTGGCGAACTGGTTCTCGCCGGGGCTCTGGACGAACCCCCCGACGGCGCGGTGCTGGTATTTCGCGGGCCGTCTCCCGAATCCGCCCAGGCCTTCGCAAAAGCCGACCCGTATGTGAAGAATGGCCTGGTGACCGCGTGGCGGGTGCGTAAGTGGAATACGGTTGTCGGAGTCGGAGTCTAGCCGATCACCGCCATCACTTCACACTGCACGAGCATGTCGCCCGCAAGATCCGGACCCGCGAACGTGTGGCGCGCGGGTCGGGAGTGCGGATCGGGAAACATGGCCAGCCATTCCTCATTCACTTGCGGACGCTGCGAGCGATCCTTGAGCCAAACGGTCAGCTTGACCACGTCCTCTGGGACGGCTCCGCCGAGCTTCAGAATCGCGCGGATGTTGGCGAACATCTGGGCGCACTGCGCCTCGATGCCTGGCGGCAGCTTGCCGCTTTGCGGGTCGACTCCTGAGATTCCACTGCTTACCAAGACGGGTCCCACTCGGCACGCCGAAGGAATCGGATTCGTGTGTGTCAATCCAGGGAGGTCGAAGCTTACACGTCTGCTCATGCGTTTCTCCTAATCTTAAAGAATGCCCATGAAAGCTGTCTACATCGAACAGACCGGCGGATGCGACGTGCTGCGCTTCGGCGACCGGCCGGCGCCGGAGCCTGCCGCCGGAGAAGCGCTGGTGAAGCTCGCGTTTTCCGGCGTGAATTACACCGATATCAACCAACGCAGCGGGGCGAACAAAATACCGCTGCCGGCGGTGCTCGGAGCCGAGGGCGCGGGCACGGTGGAACGCGTGGGCGCGGGCGTCACCGGATTCAAGCCCGGCGATCGCGTCGCTTATGCGATGACGCGCGGTTCTTATGCGGAATACGCGGCGGTCCCGGCGAAGATGCTCGTG
>JBGPHB010000251.1:0-6582 GCA_041484155.1 Bryobacteraceae bacterium | reverse complement strand
CGCTCGCTGCGCTCAAGGCAATGACGCCTCTAGCGATTTTTCGCACACTCGAGACCGGCATCATGCAGCCGCAAGGTGCACCTTTGTCCGGCGACGAGCGCTCGAAGCTTGCGAACTTCATCGGCACGGCGGTCACACGGGAGCGGCGGCGCGAGGAAATCGCGAACGCCTGTCCGGCGGGTGCTCCGTGGCGCGACACTCCTGGCTGGACCAATTGGGGAGCGGGGCTCGCGAACACGCGGTTCCAAGCCGCCGCGGAGGCCGGGCTCCAAGCCGACGACCTGCCGCGGCTGACGCTGAAATGGGTGTTCGCGTTCCCGGACACAGCCATCCTGCGTTCGCAACCGGCTGTCTATCGCGGGAGAGTGTTCGCCGGGAGCCAGGACGGAAGCGTCTACGCGCTCGACACAGCCTCGGGTTGCGTCCACTGGAGCACCACCGTGCAAGCGCAGGTGCGGTCGGGCATCAATGTGGCGGAGGTTGCCGGAAAACCGACGGTGTTTTTCGGCGATGCCGCCGGTTACTTGTACGCGCTGGATGCGGCGAACGGGAAACAGTTGTGGAAGATGCGCCTGGACGAACATCCGGCGGCGACCTCAACCGGCAGCCCATCGTTTTATCAGGGCCGGCTGTACATCGGCGTGGCTTCGCGGGAAGAAGCTTTGTCCGTTTCGGCGTCCTATGTATGCTGCACTTTCCGCGGCAGCGTCTCGGCGGTGGATGCGGCCACCGGCAAAGTGGTGTGGAAGAGGTACATGATCGCGGAAGTCGCCAAGGCGCGAGCCAAGAACCAGCGCGGGACGGCCAGCCAGGGTCCTTCGGGCGCGGCGGTGTGGACGGCTCCCACGCTCGATCCGGATCGCGACACCATGTACGTGACCACGGGCGATAACTACTCCAATCCACCCACGCCGCTGAGCGACGCAGTGGTCGCGTTGCGGATGTCCAGCGGTTCCGTGCTTTGGTCCAAACAGCTCACCGCCAAAGACGCATGGAACAGTTCCTGCTACCTTCCCGGAAAGGTGAACTGTCCGGATTCGGAAGGCCCCGATTTCGATTTCGCCTCCTCTGCGAGCCTGGTCACGCTGGCGAACGGGAAGCGCGTGCTCGTGTTGGGACAGAAGTCCGGCGTGGCGTATGGGATCGATCCGGACCGGCGAGGCCAGACGCTATGGCAGGCGCGGGTTGGCGAAGGCGGCACGGTGGGCGGGATTCAATGGGGTCCGGCGACGGACGGCCGCAACGTTTACGTCGCTCTCTCCGACGTTCACTTCGACACGGAGTTGCTGCCCGGCAGCAACGATCGGCGCTACCAGTTGGACCCAACCAAAGGCGGCGGCATCTTCGCGCTGCGCGTGGATAATGGAGAGCGGATGTGGCAGACGCCGCCGCCCGGTTGCGGCGACCGCCGGCCGTGCAGCCCGGCGCAATCGGCCGCGGTGACGGGGATTCCGGGGGCCGTTTTTTCCGGATCGGTAGATGGCCACTTGCGCGCATACTCCACCGCCAACGGGAAGATCCTGTGGGATTACGACACTGCGCACGAATACAAGACCGTCAACGGCGTGCCGGGACGCGGTGGAGCCATCGACGTGGCCGGGCCAGTGGTGGCGGGTGGCATGCTGTTCGCGTTGTCTGGTTCCGCGCAGCGGAGCGCGATGCCGGGCAACGTGCTGCTGGCCTTTGGACAATAATTGGGGACACTGCGGGCAAGCGTCCGTGAGTTTGCCTTGTCAACAATCCCAGCAGTGTCCCCAATTCTCGTGCAAGAAGAAAGAGGTTATCAATGAATCGACGCTTATTGGCCGCATGGTTCACGTTGCTCCTCGGAGCCCCCATACTCATGGGTCAAGTTGAAACGCACTTAGCCGCAGCGAGAGCCGCCGGCGCCAAGAACTTCCCCGGACTGTTCGACAGGATCTGCTCGCCCGAGGCGCTGAATCCGCCACCTCCACCCGCGAGCACGGCGTCGGCCACACCGCCCGCACTCCCTGCGCCATCCACCTGGCACGTCGAGCCCGTCAAAGTATTCGATAACCTCTATTTCCTGGGCGAGAAGGAATACTCGGTCTGGGCAGTCACGACCCCGGAGGGGATTATCGTCATCGACACCATCTTCGGTTACTCGGTCGAAACCCAAGTAGTCGAGGGAATGAAGAAGATGGGATTGGACCCCAAGACCATCAAATACGCGATGGTCAGTCACGGCCACAACGATCACGTGGGCGGCGCCTGGTACCTGCAGGAGCACTTCGGCACGCACGTGATCATGTCCGCGGCCGATTGGGACCTGGTCGAGAAAAGCCCGGGGATTCCCGCCAAACCACGGCGCGACATGGTGGCCACCGACGGCATGAAGCTCACTCTCGGAGGCACCACGCTCACCCTGTACCTCACTCCGGGGCACACGCCCGGAACCATCTCGACCATCCTCCCGGTGACCGACCACGGCCAGCCGCATGTCGCCGCAGCATGGGGCGGGACTGCGTTCAACTTTGCGCGATCGCCCGACGCCTTTCGCACCTACATCCGCTCAGCGGAGCGCTTTCGGGATATCGCCGCCCAGGCCGGCGCGGATGTGATCATCGCGAACCACACGAATTTCGACGGCAGCAAGGACAAACTTCCCGCCCTCGCCACCCGAAAGAACGGCGATCCACATCCGTACGTCGTTGGCCGGGACGGCGTGCGAGGCTATCTCACGGTAGCGAGCGAATGTGCCACGGCCGCAATGCTCAGCTTGAAGTAAGCTACCGCTGCGGGTGATGGTCGTTGTTTAGCAACCGGTGGCCGTCCGCTTCCACGCACTTGGGCGATTCCTCCAGAGCATCGGTGGACGGCGTCACCACGCGAACCGGCGCGGTCCACGGCGCAGTCAGCACGTTCGGATCTTCGACAGTCACTTGATACGCCAGGTTCTCGCCTACCCGCCACAGGCGTTCGGTCACATGCATCGCGTCGGTGTGGAAATAACCGCCTTCGCCGAACCAGGTATCGTCCACAAAATTGCGGCTATCCACCACCAACGTGTCACCATCCCAATGTCCAACCGAATCGCCGTAATACGACGGATTCGCGTTCGCGCGATGGGGGCGTCCATCGGTGGGAATGACGCGGTACACGTCCCCGGATGCGTCTTCGTACAGAAAGATCATTTCATTGGGCAACTGGACGACGCGCCGTGGCGGACCGACACGCGGAGTGCCCGGCCGTTCGCAGTAGAACACCGGGTCGGTCCTGCTCTCTCGATCCAATAGATCCTTCACTTTGGCCTGAAACTCAGGTTTGTAGGCTGGCTCGCGGGTGGAAGGGCGTGCGCCAGGCACCTCTCGCTTGGATGCTACGCTGTCACTGCGATCGATTTTCTTGAACGAGACCGTACCGTTCACCTGCTGTTTCAGCGCGCCGCCTGCCAACGGGCTTGAGGAATACCATGTGCCACTCAGATCGGGATGCGCCGCTGGTTTCTGTTGCGCGACGGCCAAGGCTACCAGCAGCAAACCCGTGCCGGCAAGGATATGAAAGTGTTTCATGGATCAACCTCCCTTGTGCTACTTGTCGGCCTCCGCCGGACTGACCAATTCATAGGAACGGCCGTCGGCAAAGCTAATCTTGCGCATGTACCCGTACAGCGATCCGTCCTTGGCGCGATTGGCCTCCAGGCTAACCGTCTGGCCGATGGCCTTGGAAAAATCGTTGCGGCCAAGACCCACGTTCTTGAACCAGGACGGCGGGTTGCTTTCAAGCCGCCAGTTTTCGACGGCTCCCTGGGCGTTTTGGACGTCCACCATCACCACGATATGCGGGTTCACCCACTCGACTTTGGTGAGCGTACCGCTCACGATCTGTTTCTTGGAGACGTCGAAGATGGCCGAGGGGGAATGATGCGCCCAGACCAAAGTTCCAAGCGTCAACGCCAGCATCAGCACCAGGGGCGAACGGAGATGCCTCATTGAATTACTCCCAACTCAAATACGACAGCGTGGTGTTGTCTTTGATCACGATCCCTTTGGCCAGCATGAGAGGGTTTGCGTACGTGGCGTTGTCAGAAACCTTGTAACGATGCAACGGCTCGAAGGCGGTTCCGCTGGCCCGGGCCACGATCAACTCGGCGTTGTCTTTCAGCAAAAACAATAGATCCCCCGAAATCAGGATGGCGGCATTGTCACCCTGCCTCGGATCGCTGCTCCAGAGCGTCTTGCCGGTGGCGGCGTCCACGCAGAAAAAAGTCCCCATGTTCCGGCTGGAAAAGCCGAAGATCAGATTGTCTTTGCGCACCGGAGAACTGAATCGCATGGTAAGTTCGTTGACTTGCCAGGCTTTCTCCGCCGTCCAGGAGTTGTCGCTCTTGTTCACCTGGACCAGCATGGTTCCGGGATCGCCCGCCAGCACCAGCCGCTGCCCGAAACGCAGTGGTGTCGGTATATTCATGCCCATTCGCCCCGGGAAATCAATGCGCCACAACAGTTCGCCGGATGCCAGAGACAGGCCGACAGCGTATTTCTGCGTGGGCGCAACCACCTGCTTCACGCCGCCGATCTCGACGATCACGGGAGAGCCGTAAGCCGGACCATCTCCTTTCCAGATCCATTTCTGATTGCCGGACTTAGAGTCGTATGCTACGATCGCGCCGTCGTCATTGGTACCGACCAATGACACCACCAGCCCGTCACCGGCCACCGGCGACATCGAGGTCCCGAACATTGGCCACGTGGCCTTGAAGTCCTTCGAGTAGTCCTTTCTCCATTCGACTTTGCCAGTAGTGGCGTCGAACGCCGAGAGAATCCCGGAGATGCCAAAGGTGTAGAACTTGCCCTCGTAGTAAAGTGGCGTTGACTTTGGACCTTTGCCATGACGGGCGGCGGCATCGACCGGCGTGAACGGCGCCGGATAGCTCTGCCGCCACAGAACTTTGCCGTTGTCCGGGTCGATGGCCATAGCGACCTCGTCGTCGCCCTGGCGCGCAAATTCCAGGATCCGGCCGCCTGCGTACAGCGGAGAAGCGTAGCCATCTCCAATGGTGACTTTCCATTTGGGGTTCAGCTTCTCCGGCCAGACTTTAGGCTCGGTAAAAGGCGCCACACCGTCGCGGTTGGGACCTCGCCATTGCGTCCAATCTTGCGCCGAAAGACTCAGACCGGCTATGAGACAAGTAATATAGACCAGCTTCTTCATTCCTTCTCCTCCATGTGAGTACGCCCAAAGTATATATTACACACTAGAATGACGGCCGTCCGGCTGTCTTAGCATTCACGTATCATGCTGCCACCGGGGTTTCTACATTTCTCGGCTGAACCCCGCCCTGACGGGCAGGGCTTGCGGGGTGTCGTAAACGTACGATAAAGCCCCGCCCGTTAGGGCGGGGTTCCGGGCACGTTGGGCGGCCATGGAAGGCGCGGAACAGCGGGCGAATTTGGACCGGATCGGACCGGGTCGGAGGCATTGTACTCCTCTGAAAGCAATGATATACTTAGCCGGCAACATCTTTAGGAGGTGCGATGCGTTTCGTGTCCGTCCTGGTTGGCCTCGGTGTGGCCACAATTGGTCTTTACTCCGCCGAGACTCATTCCTTCACGCCCGCTCAACGGAATTTTTGGGCCTTCCAGCCAGTCGCGAAACCGGCCGCACCTGCGGTCAAGAATCAGAAGTGGGTGAAGAACCCGATCGATGCGTTCATTCTGAGCAAGCTCGAAGCGGAGAAGCTGCAACCCAACCCGCGCGCCGACAAGCTCACGCTGCTCCGCCGCACGACCATCGACATGACCGGCCTGCCGCCCACGCAGGAAGAGATTCAGCAATACCTGAGTGACACTTCAGCAAGCGCCTGGGAGAAGGTAGTGGACCGGCTGCTCGCCTCGCCGCAATACGGCGAGCGCTGGGCGCGCCATTGGCTGGATGTCGCACGCTACGCCGACAGCAACGGCTTCAAAGCCGATGAATCGCGGCCCAACATCTGGCGGTATCGCGATTACGTGATCAAAGCCTTCAATGAGGACAAACCTTACGACCGGTTTGTGAAAGAACAGATCGCCGGGGACGAATTGTATCCTGGCGATCCGGACGCCCTGGTTGCCATGGGGTTCAACCGGAACTGGATCGACGAGACCAATGCGGCGTCGCTGTTCGGACGCCGGCAGGAGACCCTGGACGAGATGACCGGCGTGACCGGAGTCGCTTTCCTCGGCCTCACCTTTGGGTGCGCACGCTGCCACGACCATAAATTCGATCCGGTCCTGCAAAAGGACTACTATCGCTTGCAGGCGTTCTTCGCCAACACCAGCTTCGGTGACGGACCGCTGCCCATCAAGGACCCGGCGCAGCGCCAGAAGTACGATGAACAGAAGGCCGCCTGGGACGAAAAGACCAAGGATATTCGGGCCGAGATGGCCAAGCTCATCGAGCCTCTTCGCAAATCCAAGATCGAAGGCGGCATCAAGACTTTCGAGGATGACGCGCAAGAGGCGATCCTGAGGGACCCCGCCAAGCGCAATCCGTTTCAGCAGATGATGTGGCACACCGCCGAGCCTCGCATCGTGTTCGACGAGGAACCCGATGCCCGGACCCTGCGCGGGCTCAAGGGCG
>JBGPHB010000250.1:0-6594 GCA_041484155.1 Bryobacteraceae bacterium | reverse complement strand
TCGAAATCGTGTACTGCTGCGCCCACAACGCGCCACCAGCCAGCAGAGCAGTCAAAGCAATTCGCACGTTCGTTCTCATGTAGTCTCCCGCTCAGGTACGGTGGCCCTGGTACCAACTGGCATGACACTCGCCGTTCAACTCAAGGATAAGCAAACATCATACAACCTTCGTGAGCGCAACAATGTGCGAATTCTGTGCATACCACCCGCATGGACACGCTTCCACGTGTTGCTAGCCGCTCAACCTAAGTTCCTGAAAATAGAAGGCTGTGACACTCCATGCCATGTGGTGTAAACTATTGGTTTAGCGTGCCTGCACGGCTTCGAACCAGTAGGCCGAGAGTCCGCGCCACGAACCTCATTCGCCCGCAGGAGGGAAGTGTGAAGACCACCGATCGAATCGTCTGTACAGCCATACTTGCCGTCCTAGCGTCGGTCGCCATGACCGCCGCGGAAAATCCACGGCGCGATGACGCTAAGAAACCGCTGGTGCTGGCGGCCCAGGGCAGTTTCTTCGTCGGGGGTGAGACCAAGTCTTCCAGGAGGCTGAATGCTACGCCCGCCGCATCCGGAGCCCCGGCGGCGCAGGACGATGTCACGATCAACCAGATGTATGTCCAGTATCAGACTCCGGTGGACGGCAGCAAGCATGTTCCGGTCGTCATGGTACACGGATGTTGCCTCAGTAGTATGACCTGGGAGACAACCCCGGATGGCCGGATGGGCTGGAGCGAATACTTCGTTCGCAAGAGTCGCCCCGTGTATCTGGCGGACCAGGTCTCGCGCGCTCGATCGGGCTTCGACGCTACCACCATCAACGCGGTCAAGCTGGGGATTGTTCCGCCCAGTCAGCTCCCCAACATTTTCATGGCCAGCCATCAGACTTCTTGGACCTTGTTCCGCTTCGGACCTACCTTCAACACCGCGTTTCCGGACGAGCAGTTTCCCGTGGAGGCGGCTGACGAGCTCTACAAGCAAATGATTCCGGATCTGAACGGAGTGCTCCCGTCGCCCAACCCCACGTGGAAGAACATGGCGGCCCTGGGTGTCAAGCTGCATGGGGCTGTCCTGATGGGTCATTCCGAATCCGGTTTCTTCCCGGAGGAGGCGGCGCTGATCGACTCCGCCGGCGTCAAGGGCATCATCTCCATCGAAATGGCTTGCACGACCACGCTTACGCCACCGCAGCTTTCGACGCTTGCCAAGATTCCAATCCTGGTCATGTTCGGCGATCACCTGGGGGACGTTCCGGGGCGCTTTGCATCGGTGTGGACAACCAATCTTGAGACTTGCCAGAAATTCGTCCAGCAGGTCACCGACGCGGGCGGCGATGCCCAAATGATGCATCTCCCCAAGCTCGGAATCCGAGGCAACAGCCACATGATGATGCAGGACAAGAACAATCTGCAACTCGCGGACCTGATCCTGGGGTGGATCGATCAGCACGTCGAAGGAAAGAATAGGGCTCGCCGTAACTGACCCGCTCATCTCTTGTTGTCTACGGGCGATAAGAGGGCTGTGGGTTGTGATATGGCTGACGAGATCATCGAGCTTCACGCCTTGGGCAGGCTCGAGGACCCCGAGTTGCGTTCCCACCTGGACACATGCCGAGAGTGCCGGGCGCGGGTTATCAAGTATGGGGAGTACTTGGAGGCATTGAGGTACGCCTTACGCGAATGCGGAGGGTGAATTCAGCCCGCTCCCTCGGCACTCTGCGCAATCAGCCACTTTACCGAACCGCGACCGTGAGGGAGCGGGCTGAGCGGTTTGATCAACCCAGGTGTATACGCACGGGTTCCAGTCCGGGGGTGCCGGGTATCGTTTCCCGCAAAGTAGTTTGGAGGAGTTTCGACAGGTCTGATCCGCCGAGCAGAACTTGCACAATCTCGATTCCAGTCCGGAAGAGTTCTCCTGCGGGGCGGCAATATGCGACATGACCGAACAAGACGCTGTTGGCCACGTCCAGTTGAACCAAAGCGCCTGGCGCGAATTGGAGGGCTGAGGCGACGCAAACGCCGGATTTCGAGATGTCGGAGACGCGCCCCGATCCGGAGAGCTCGCGGTTCTTGATGTGAGTCAACCGCACCTCAACGTCAGCCGGCCAGCGATCATGGAATCGGCGCTCCATCCAGCCTTCCATCGGCGGAGTGGTTACCCGACTTTATGCCGATTCAGGGGGTCCCGACTGGCAGTTTGGTCGTATTACTGGACACGCCACCCTGGAGGACGACCAGGTCCAGGCTCCCCGGCCTGGCGTTGGATGGAACGCTGAAGTTGACCTGATACAGCCCGATGCCGGTGGGAGTCAGTCCTGCGTATGCGATGCTAGCGTTTTGACCGTCCAGCGTCACGGTTGGTTGCACCGTCGCGGCAATCAGGGCCAGCGGAGTAGGGTCGCCGGATTTGACGCTGGGATTTGTCGCGCCCATGCCGGCCAGGTAAACGATCAGGCTTTCTCCCGGCTTGGCTGGGCTGGCCGCGGTGACGAGCGAGTAATCGACCCCGTGTTGTGCGATCACGCTTCCGTCCGCAAAGGCCGCCATGCCGGGCTGTAGAGTCACGATATCGACGGTTTCCGGCAGAGTGAGGGCCCCATTGGAGCTTGCGATCATGGCGTATTGACCGCTTCCTGCAAGTTCAAAGGGGATCTGTATGTCGACGAGCTGGTCGCTGACGTAAAACAGCGGCGCTTGGAAACCTCCCACCAGCAGGAACGTCCCCTTGAACTCGGTGACCAGCGGAACGGCGCCGGTGGAGCCGGACACCGCGGCCAAGCCCGTGCCATACACCTGCGCGACATTGCCGGGCGCCAGCCCTCCCCCCAGAAGGGCGGCCGTCGCGCTGTTGAAGAAAATGTGCAGAGCGCCGTTTGGCACCAATGTGGGCGGCGTGGCGGCGTTTTGGTCGACGGTCCCGATCCATTGGGCTGTCACGGTCTGTAACTGCGGGGACGTAGCGCGCACGGTAATTGTCATTTGAGGCACGACGATTCCGGGCTGCCACGTGGCGGAGTAAGTACCGGTCTGATGATCGCCGCTTAGCGACAGCGGTGGGTCGCCGTTGGAAAAACTGGCGACTGCGGCGCCATTGGTCACCGGATTGCCGCAGTCGTCGTTGAGTTTGACGATCAGCGCGGCCGGCCATCCGGCGGGCACGGCGAAGTTGCCGACGAGACCGGATTGTGTGAGCGCAAGGCGGCTGGGTGCACAGCCCCCGCTTGCCTGCCCGTGCTGCGGGCTCACGCTCTGCGTCGTGAGCGGCAGCGTGGACACGACTACCAACGTGACGTTGACGGTCCGCAACACACTGCCCATGGCAATGTTGACGCCGCCCGTGTAAATACCCGGTTTGAGACTGGCGGGATTGACGGAGACCCCGACAGCGCCCGGAGTCTGCGTAGACGCGGTAGGGGTGGTCACATTCACGGTCAGCCAATTCGCCCCGTCGGCTGTGACGGGCGCGGCTTGGAAAGCGACCGGCGCCAAGCTGCTGGTATACACGCTCACCGATTGCGCCGCCGGCGCACTCGTGGCCGCGATGAAGAATAGCCCGGCGGGAGACGGATCGGGCTCGGGAAGAGCCGTGGCCGGCTCAACATCCAGGACTACGACCAAGTACCGGGGCGAGTTGGGCGTCTGCGGATCGGAAACGCGAACCAACGCGTAACGCCCGCCCGCGGGAAAGCTGGCGGCCTTCGCATTTGGCGAAAGCACCAGGCTCCCGGGATTGGCAGGCGTGGATGTGCCCCGCGAGGAACTTAACGTCAACCAATCGGAGCCGCTGAGCAAGTCCGCGGTCCAGTTGACCGTCGATCCGGCGTCACCCAGATTGAGGACCTTCACCGTTTTCGACATCGAAGTCCCGTTGCCCTGCCGGACCAGGAATCGAAGTCCGACTACGTCAAGACCAAGAACTGGGCCCTGCTTGGACACCGACACCGATACCGGTACATCGGACGAGCCCGCCGACGAGGTGATCCGGATCAGATCGTGATAGCTGCCCGGGCCCAAACCCTGCGTATTCACGCCGATTCGCAACAGCAGTGGAGTATTCGGGGCGGTTTGGCCAACGCTGGGGGTCACCCCGGTGATCCAGGAGCTGCGCCCCACCACGGAGGTGGTGAAACTCAGGGTTCCTCCGCCGCCGGTGTTGCCGACGGCCACAACCTGCTCCAGGGTGGCCGGGCTCTGAGCGCTCTCGGCGAAGCGCAGGAAGCCAGGAGCAATTTGCAAATGTGGCTGAGTAGCCGCTGTGACACTGAGCGAAACCGTGACCGAAACCGCCGCGGCCCCAGTATTGGGCGCGCTGATTTGAATCCCGGCGGCCAACGCCGGACCTCCGCCGGCGAGCCCGGTCTGGTCCACGCTGACGACTAAGGTTCCGGGCGCGGTCCCGCTCACCGGCTTGACCGTAAGCCACGCAGGAGGCTGGGTATTGGGAGCGCCTCCGTCGACCTGAACACTGAAGGGGACCGGTGTCTGGCCGGTAGGGACAATCTTGATCGCTTGCGGGGGCGGCGCGTCCGCGCCGGCCACGGCCGAAAATGAAAGTTGCAGCGGGGAAACCTGCAGCACCGGCCCCGCGGCTGAAAACGTGATTTGGAACTGTTTTGTGGCGGCGAACTGGAGACTATCCACGACTTTGACCGCAAAGTTCACCGTTCCCGTGGCGGTGGGCGTTCCGCTCAAAACGCCGGTGGCGCCGATCGACAGACCCGCCGGCGCCGGGGTGATTGAATAGCGGTAGGGAGGCATTCCACCAGACGCGTTGATGGTCTGTGAATAGGTTGTTCCAACGGTGCCGGGAGGAAGTGGTGAAAACGTCGTGATCACCAGTTGCGTGACGATCGTGATGGTAAACGGCGCGGTTGTTTGAATCCCCGTAGCGTCCAAGACCCCCACGGTGAAGTCGTAGGTTCCGGCTGAGTTGTTGGTCGGGAAACCGCTAAAACTGCCGTTGGGGCTGAGTGACAGCCCGGGCGGCACGGCGCCTGCGCCGCTGGAAGCGGGAGTGAAAGAGTTCGGGGTAGTGCTGTTGGTCACGATGCTAAATATGTAGGGTGGAGTTCCATCCGAAGCGGTAAAAGGCTGGGAGTAACTAGTCAGCTCCATCCCGCTGGGAAGCGGGGACGGCGTGGTGATCTGGAGAATGCCGATGGAGTATTGCTTTGAACCGGACTGTCCGTTTGGAGGATCCAACGCTTTGACCGTGAACGTATAGGTTCCTCCGGCGCTTGGAGTTCCACTAATCGAGACGCTCGATCCCGTCTGCGGGTTCAGCGTAACACCAGGCGGCAAGCCTCCCGATATGATGGACCACTGCGTGACCGAGGTACCGCCCGACGTGAGCTGCGCAAAGTAGAATTGCCCCGGCGCACCGTTCGGTAATGAACTCGGACCAATGGTCAGCGGCGTCTGGGCAAGAGCGGCCGGGCCCAGCGCCAGGCAAATACTGAGACCGATTCCCCGAGGTAACGTCATAGTCGTACTAAACCCAATTTTAGACTATCGCCATGGCGGATAATAATGCCAAGGCCGCCGCTTGAAGCCCATCCGGACAACCGAAGAATACCGGCGCTTGCACGCACCCCACATGGCCATCGTGCGGCCATGGCGCAAGTGGGGTCCGTACCTCAGCGATCGCTCCTGGGGAACGGTTCGCGAAGATTACAGCCCCTCTGGCGCCGCGTGGGACTTCCTGCCTCACGACCTGTCGCGCAGTAAAGCGTACCGATGGGGCGAGGACGGGATTGCTGGAATCTGCGATCGCTTTCAGATCCTCGCATTCTCACTGGCGTTCTGGAACAGCCGCGACCCTATTTTAAAGGAGCGGATGTTCGGGTTGACGTCAAACGAGGGCAACCACGGCGAAGACGTGAAGGAGTATTACTTTTACCTGGACAGCACGCCCACCCACAGCTACATGAAGATGCTGTACAAGTATCCGCAAGCCGAATTTCCGTACGCCTGGCTGGTGGAAGAGAATCGGCGCCGGGGCAGTCGCGGACTTGAGTTTGAACTGCTGGATACCGGCGTCTTCAATGAAGATCGTTACTTCGATATCTTCGTCGAGTACGCGAAAGCCTCGCCCGAAGACATCGCGATTCGCATCGAGGTTTTCAATCGCGGCCCCGAAGATGCCGAGCTGCACGTGCTGCCGCATCTGTGGTTTCGAAATACCTGGGCCTGGAGCAATCCCGCGGGCTCGGAACCCGGCATCACGCTGGGACCGGATGGATGCCTTCGCGCCGATGACCGAACCGCCGCGGCGCCCAAGAATCTTCACGTCGAGTACCGGCTGGGAGTGCGTCACCTTTACGGCCCTGCTGGTGCGACACCCCTTTTCACCGGCAACGAAACGAATGCGCGGAGAGTATTCGGCCCGGAGTCGCTGAACCGCAAACCATTCGTGAAGGATGCGTTTCATCGATACGTGGTGAACGGCGAAAACGACCAGGTGAACCCCGAACAGATGGGGACGAAAGCGTGTTTCGACTACAAGCTGAATGTGACAGCCGGCCAGTCCTCGGTGTTGCGGCTGCGCCTGACTCCGGAATCGCCGCAAAACCCCCTGGCGGACGTGGACGAAATCGTC
>JBGPHB010000249.1:0-6595 GCA_041484155.1 Bryobacteraceae bacterium | reverse complement strand
GCTAAGCCCTCCGCGAGTTCTCCGGAAACCCAACCAATTAGCCGCAACCACCTGACCCGAACAATAGACAACATCCAAGGCAGGTGGGGCGGGCAGTCCACTAGCCCTTCAGGATTTCGCGCGCCGCGTTATGGCCCGGCGCGCCCATCACACCGCCACCCGGATGCGCGCCGGAACCACACAGATAGAGACCGCGCACGGGCGTCCGATACCGCGCCCACCCGGCCAGCGGGCGCAGGACGAACATCTGATCCAAACTCATCTCGCCGTGAAAAATGTTGCCTCCGGTGAGCCCGAATCGCCTCTCGAGATCGAGCGGCGTTAGCGTCTGGCGCTCAACGACAATCGACCGGATGTTCGGACAATACTCTTCGATGACGTCGAGAATGCGCTCGGCGTAAGGTTCGCGCTGTTCATCCCAGTTCGCGCCTTTGAGCGTATATGGCGCGTACTGGAGAAAGATACCCATGATGTGCCTCCCTTCGGGCGCGAGCGTGGGATCGTACATCGTGGGGATAGTCATCTCGATCAACGGCGATTGCGACGGCCGGCCATACTTGGCGTCATCCCAGGCGCGCTCGATATATTCGACGGACGGGCAAATGTGCATGGTCGCGCGGTGCTGCGGGCCCGGCGCGCCGGGCAGCGCACGAAACTCCGGCAGACCGCTCAGCGCGAGGTTCATCTTGAGCGATGTCCCCTCTGAGCGAAAGTTTCGGATGCCGTTGAGGAATTCCGGATCGAGCTCGCCAGCATCGATCAACTTCAAAAACGTCCGCTTCGGATCGAGGTTGCTCGCAATGATCGACGCGGCGATCTCTTCACCGCCCGCCAGCACGACGCCTCGCGCACGCCCGTTCCGCACCAGGATCTTCTCGACCGGCGCGTTAGTGCGGATGGCCGCTCCCCGGCTGCGCGCTGAATCGGCGATGGCGTTCGACACCGCGCCCATCCCGCCGCGCACGAAGCCCCACAGACCGCGATGGCCATTCACGCCTCCCATGCAGTGATGCAGCAGGATATAGGCGGTACCGGGCGAGCGCGGCCCTCCGTTGGCGCCAATCACGCCATCGGTCGCCAGCGTGACTTTCAGCTCCTCCGACTCAAACCATTGGTCGAGAAAGTCCGCCGCGCTTTGGGTGAAAATCTTGACGAGCCCGACCATCTCGTTCCGCGAAAGACCCCGCAGACGGCCCGCCAGCTTCAGATACTCAACAAAATCGCCAGCGCGCCGCGGCGGAAAATCGGGCGGCGTGACCAGCAGCAGGGACTCGGCGACCATCGCCAGGCGCTCCAAGTGGGCCTCGTACTTCGGATACACCTCGGCGTCGCGTTTGGAGAACTTGGCAATCTCGCCCAGCGTCTTGGCACGATCCTGCCACATGAACAGATGGCGGCCATCCGGAAAGGGCGAGAAAAACGCCGGGTCCTTGGCGTCAACGTGGTAGCCGAAGCGCTCCAGCTCCAGGTCGCGCACAACCTTCGCCTGCATAAGGCTCGACAGGTAGGACGCCGTCGATACGCGATAGCCCGGCCAGATTTCTTCGGTAACGGCGCAGCCGCCGACCAACTCGCGACTCTCGATCACCAGCACACGGCGCCCCGCTCCAGCGAGATAAGCGGCGGTTACGAGGCCGTTGTGACCGGCACCAACAATGATGACGTCGAAAGACTCTGACACAGCCCTTCATGATAGCGGGCGGCAACGGCCAACCGGTTCAGTTCGCCTTGCAGTTCTTGGCCGAGCGGATCTCATCGATCCGTTTCATGAAGACATTGGTCCACTCGTCCAGAGCAGCCTCGTCAACATTCTGAGGACTCTTAGCGCGCAGCCGCTGCACCTGCTTCTGATCAACCATGTTGAAGCGCGCCACGCGGAAGATGGACTTCACGGTTGCGGCATCCAGACGCGCTAAGCGCTGAATCATGAGGTCCTGCGCCTCTTTCAGGACTTGCTTATCCCCTAATAGAGCCGCCCGAAGCTCGCAATTTCCCGGATTCGCGAAGACCGTCTGCGGCTCCCATGCGCTGAAGATGCCGCGAGGGTTAGTGCCGGCCAGATCCAATGCGGCTCGCTTCTTGCCGAAAGTGGAGCCCACGTCATGCACATAAATCACGGGCTTTTGACAAACTTTGGACTGACCAGGGGATGACCCGGCGGAGCCTGCCTGAGCCCACACCGCGCAAACCAGCCGGTTCTGCTGCGGCAGCGCGTTGAAATAGTGAATCAGTCCCAGGGCGAGCCTGTAAGCATCGAACTCTACTTTTTGCCGATGCGTCCATTCTCCATCGGAGTAGAACTTGGCCGCATCCGTCCATGACCAGGTCTCGTCATCTTGAGGATTGATCTGGTCCCATGGGATCTCGCGTTCCGCGTTGACGAACTTGAAGACGTTTGGCGCATCCTTCAAGGACGCCTTGTTATCGGTAAGCTTATTTCCGAAAGGATCGTCGGTGCAGCCAATGCAACTGGCCCCTCCTGCCGGGTAGTCGTGGTCCGCGGGAAAGCCCAGCACCCACATAAATCGAGTAGATGCTACGGAAGTGAAGACTTCATTGAATCGCGGGTCGTGGTTGGGAAAGGGCGGCTTCAGGTACTTTATCTTGAAGTGCTCGGCCTTGACCTCGTGCTCGTTCTTGTCGTCGTTGCGGGGGTAGAGCGACACCTTCTCGTCCCCGTTCTTGTTTTTCTGAACGACCACCTTTACATCATCGACACGCAGCGTCTCTCCCTTGGAGTTGTAGAAGCCGCCGTCCGCGGTCATGTGCCAGCACTGGAGCTTCTTGCTGTCGCCCGGAACCTTCTCAAACGCATAGTGCGGACGAAAGTAGCACCCGATGGTGTCGTCCGGCGTGAAGTACCGGAAGCGGCTCTTATCGGGTTGGGTCGCATCGAAGTCGGGCCCATTGGCAAGCTGAACCGGAGTCAGCATGGGTTGATCCAAAAGGATGCTGCTCGCGCGGACGCAAGGCAGCTTCTGATCCTTCGTCATCCCATCGGGAACCGGGCACCCGGGTGTTTGAGCCGCGGCCGCAAGGGCCGCAATCATCCCCACAAACAGAACAGAAACACATGCTCGCGACATAAGTATCTCCTCCCCGCGCCTGGCTAGTCGAGCTTGGCCACGCAGAAGTTCGGCACGCTCGCCAGGCCCATCGGATTATCGACCACGCTCAGGTCCGCCGGCTTCTGGTTCCACTGGCAGCGACCCTTGGCGAGATCTTCTCGTTTCTGCTTGAATGCCGCCACCCAGTTCTGCACCACGGAAGCGTCCGTCACGCCCGTCTTGAAGCTGCCATCCTTGTTGTGATGCTCGGGCATCTCAGAGGCGCGAGCCACAGTGAAGAGGTCAGCGATCTGGCGGTCGGAGAGTTGGCACATCAGGTGTGCGTCGAAACGCCGCCCTTCCTCGCTGATCGCCGGATTGCTCAACCCGTCCTTCGCGCTCAAACTGTTGTGCAGCGTGGCTTGGCAAGACTGGGGCGAGCCGTCGGTCCCGGCTTTGTTCCAGAGACTGGCCTTGGACCAAGAATCGAGATTCATCTTAGCCCCAGTGTTGCTGGTGAACAGGCCGCCGCCGCCGAACGTTGCGCCGACATCCTGCACCAGCATCACGGACATATCGCAGGTGGTAGTTGGAGGCGTGGTTTTCGTGTCCACTTCCGCCTTGTGACAGGCCAGACGCTGCTGTGGAGGCTTGTTGTCGCTGTGTTTCATGAAGGAGGCCAGCAGTTTCAGGCCGTCCCTCTCGTAGGTCGGGCGGCCGTTGGCGCTATCGAGCTCCTTCCAGCTCCAACCCTCGTCATCCTTGCCGGATTCGGTCATCTTCTTCCAGGGGAACTTGCGAACAATGTTGGCCGGGTCGAAAGTCTGCGTGCCCACCGCTCCTGAACCGGACACCGGATCCTTGGGGCAGTTGTGGCACTCCACGCGGACCGGGAACCACGAGTCGGCAAAGTAACCCAAGGCCCACATCAGGCGCGTGGCAGCCACCTCGGCATAGACCTCATTGTCGTCGGCGCCGAATTTGACCTTGACAGGCTCTTCGTCCATGTCCGGAGTCAAGGTCTGAACTTTCCCGTCGGTGCTCTCGACGCTGGTGATCTTACATTCGAACTTGGGCGTTTTGCCGCCCATCTTCACGCCTGGCGTCGTGAAGTCGCAGATGACTTTGTCATTGAAATGAAGTTGAAACTGTTTCTTTTCTTGGACCGGGCCCACCATGACGTCGGCGTCGGCCACTGCTTTCGGTGCAAACAGCGCCGCCGCGTGCATAACCGCCAGCCGGTCTTTCGGAGTATAGAAGTCCTTTTTTACCTTGGTGTCGGCGGCGGCCTTCGGTGGCAGGTCGTCAGCGTACATGTTACGGCCGACCATCAAAACCAACGCAGCCACCGACATTGTCAATTCCAGGGTTCGAAAACTTGAAGCGCGTACGAAACCGGTGCTCATGTCATTCCTCCTTAGGTTGCGCGAAGAACCAGCTCGAAAACCAGCCCTTTTATGACAATCCTGTCAATCGGGGGCGAAACGGTTCAAGTATGACACACATTAATTGCCGAGTCTGCCTAAGGTCCGAGCGCCCGTTTCCCGAGCGCGCGCCCTAATGGCGCTAGAATCTCTTATAGCAAACTTCTGCCGGAGGAATGATCATGCTCTTCGTAACACTACATGGCGGCAAGCCCGGGGCACACCCGCACAGGAACAATGTGCATGCCTACAACAAGGAGGGCAAGATAGTCACACCCTCCGTGCTGGAAGAATCGGCCGAGGTGATGCTGGATGAGCTCCGCCGCGTCAGCCTTTTCGGGAAATTCCTCTACGTAGTGAATGCCAACCGGACGCAAAATAGCCTGCTCTGCTATCAAGGTGCGGACACGAGTTACGAGTTTTTCGGCAAATTCGTCTCGCAGGAAACCTGCACCGGCGTTGTGCATCCGTTTGACTTCACTTTTGACGACGCGGGTCACTGCTACCTGTCGAGCCAGGATACAAACCTGGTTACACGTTTGACCGTCTCGGCGAACGGCGAGGTTGGGAAGCCCGCTCCCATAGCCCCGGCTCTTCCGCGCGGAAACTTCCCGCCAGGAACGTTTGTGGCCTCCAGCGTTGGGAACTTGTGCGGGTTGCCTACGACAGCGGTTCCGTCTCCCCTGGGGCTCCAATATTCCGAGGACGCCCTGAAGAAGCATTCCGTTCGCGGGGTCGCGTGGGCGAACAACGCGCTTTATGTAGTCGACCAGGTTGCCGGCGCCGTGAAAGTCTACGACTCCACCGGAAAGTTGCTGGGCCAGAGCAATCCGGTCGAGACGCCCGTGCATCTTACGTTGCACAACGGCAGCTTGTACGTTACGGGCAGTGATGAAGTCTTTACCGCAAAGCTTTCGAAACCTGCGGGCAATTTCATGCTCTCGCCGATCCCAGGCCTGCACATCAAGAACGCCTCCGGAATGGCGTTTACGAAAGAAGGAAATATGTACGTGGCCAGCCGCACCAAGAACGTCATCCTGAAGTTCGATTCCAACTTTAAGCCCCTGCACTTTGAGTGCACGCTGCCAGACAATCCGGAATTTCTGCTGCACCTGTAGCAGGTTGCGAAAAACTGCATCTGGCCGTCGACAAATGCCGCCGATCACGCAATGAGACTGCAGGGACAGGGCTCGCTGGCACAGCCCCGGTTTGAGCGTTAGCCGCCAGGCGGCTTCGGGTCTGTCTCCGACCGATTTCCTAAACATTTGCCGACAAGGGAGAATAGTTATCGACGGATCGTCTTTTGGCCGTCCATTTCTAAGAATGGCCGACAACACCAGCGAGTGGGTAATTTCTGGGTAGGAGCATTTGGAAACTAGCCACTTTGCCGTCTAGCTCTTCGGTCCGAACAGAGAGAAGAGCGTCTTAGAGGCGTCCACACGGAAGCCGATGATGAAGCGGAAATCGGTGTAGTTCACATCCTTGGGTTGGGTGCCGCCGATGGGGCGTTTCCAATTCATGTTAACGTCGGCGCCAATTTCGATGGGAACGTATGGGATCTTCACCCGCCCTTCGACGGCCAAGCGCGGCTCGAACGTGAAGCCTTGCGTGGTCGTGGTGGTTTTGGCGAGGGTATTGAGCGCCGCGTTGCGGGTTTCGGTAGTGGTGGTGGCTTCGGTTCCGGGATTGACGTAAGCCTGATTCTGGCCCCAAGTGACATCCAGATACATAACGGGTTCGGCGCTGATCTGGCGGTTTCTGGCACGATCGCCCAGCAGGGAGTATTTCATCAGTCCGGCCCGAAAGCCGTAACCCCAAAAGGGCGCTGGTCCGCCAACTTTCGTCACTTGCGGGTCGGGCGAATCGGATTTGTTGAGGGCCGAGCAGTCGGTCAGGGGACACGGATTCAGCGACGTAACGGTCTTCGAGGCCGTCCGCGACCGGGCGACGCCCCCGTCGATCGCCGTTACGCCTACCTTGGCGACGGGAGCCACGAAGTGAGAATACTGCACGCCACGATATTTGAAATCCATGCCCGCGAACCGGATGGGAACGTACAGGCCGGCGAAAAAGACACCGGACTGGACGGACTGGAGCGCCGTGGGTGTCGCGCCGAGGGGCGTG
>JBGPHB010000248.1:0-6607 GCA_041484155.1 Bryobacteraceae bacterium | reverse complement strand
CTCTACCGCGCGGTAAGCGCCGGTAGTAACCGCCTGGATGGAAGCGCCGGTGAACCAGTAGATGACCGCGCCGCCGGTGATCAGCCCGAGCAGGAAGGGCGGGTGAAGGATCGAGAGGTTACTCAGCAACTCAGGCTTTAGCTTGTCGGTCAAGTTCATGATGATGGAGAAAATCATGGTGGTGGAGCCTACCACCGCGGTACCGATCAGCACCGGCTTTGCCGTGGCCTTGAAGGTGTTGCCCGCGCCGTCGTTCTCCTCCAGGTGATGCTTGGCCTTGTCGAAATCGAGATCGAATCCATACGTCTTCTTAATCTCGCTTTTCACGTTGGGGACCTGCTCAATCAGGCTCAGCTCGAACACGGATTGTGCGTTGTCCGTAACCGGCCCATAGGAATCGACCGCGATGGTCACTGGACCCATGCCGAGGAAGCCGAACGCTACCAAGCCAAACGCAAAGACCGTCGGAGCTAACATCAAGACGTCCATGCCTTGCACGCTGACCCCGTATGCAATCGCCATCAGAGCCATGATCGTCAGTCCCAACCAGTATGCGCTGAAGTTGCCGGCGACCAATCCGGAGAGAATGTTGAGCGATGCACCACCCTCGCGCGACGACGTAACCACCTCTTTGGTGTGACGGGATTCGACGGAGGTAAACACTTTGACCAGCTCAGGAATGATGGCGCCGGCCAGAGTCCCGCAAGTGATCACCGAAGACAACTTCCACCACATCGAGCTGTCGCCTCCGATATCGGGAATCATCAAGTACGAGATCACGTAAGTAGCGGCGATCGAAATGAATGAGGTCAGCCACACCAGGGACGTCAACGGAGCTTCGTAATTCATCTTGTCCAGGTTTTGGTAGCGCGCCTTGGCAACGGCTTCGTTGATGAAGTAGGAAAGGGCGCTCGAAACGATCATCATGACGCGCATGACGAAGATCCAGATCAGCAGCTCCACCTTGACGATATCGTTGGTCACGGCGAGCAGGATGAACGTGATCAGCGCCACGCCGGTGACGCCGTAGGTTTCAAATCCGTCGGCCGAGGGCCCGACCGAGTCGCCCGCATTGTCACCGGTGCAATCGGCGATTACGCCGGGGTTGCGCGCGTCGTCTTCTTTGATTTTGAAAACGATCTTCATGAGATCGGCGCCGATGTCGGCGATTTTGGTGAAAATGCCGCCCGCGACGCGCAGCACCGCGGCGCCCAACGACTCCCCGATTGCAAAACCGATGAAACACGAGCCGGCATAGTCGCCGGGAACGAACAACAGAATGCACAGCATCAGGAACAGCTCCACGCTGATCAGTAGCATGCCGATGCTCATGCCGGCCTTAAGGGGGATGGCGTAGCACGGAAACGGCTTGCCACGCAGGCTGGCGAAAGCGGTGCGCGAGTTGGCGAACGTATTCACGCGAATCCCAAACCACGCCACGCCGTAGCTGCCGCCGATCCCAATCAGGCTGAACGCCAGGATAATCAGCACGCGCCCTGCCGGAGTGCCTGTAAGCACTCCGAAGTACAACGCCATCACCGCTCCGATGAAAACCCAGAGGATCAACAGAAACCGGCCCTGGGTAATGAGGTAGGTCTTGCAGGTTTCATAGATCAACTCGGAGATTTCCAGCATCGACTCGTGCACCGGAAGATTTCGCAGATGGCTATACATCGCCAGGCCAAAGACGAAGCCCAGGGCGCTGATGCCGAGGCCGATCATCAACAGGGTTGGGCCGGTGACGCTGCCGCCCAGGAAGGTCGCCTGACCCAGATCCGGGATCTTTAGATTCGCTTCCCCACCCTCCTGCGCAAGAAGCGGCGCCGAGCCGGCGACCGCCAGCAAAATCAGCCAGAGCAGCGGGAGAGCGCGCCGACATACGGCGGACAACGAGGTCAACTGCATTTCCGGAAAATCCTCCAGTATAATCTTTGAGAGAGAAAGCCGCCCCGACACGGACAAGCCTTTCCGATACGATACCGCAGCGGGCGCTTCGTCCGCAACGTACGGTCATCCCATACGTACTAGCCGTCCAGTACGAGCGACTTTCTAACCGTAGAAGCGTGACGAAGGAGCGCTTTGCTATGGGGTCCCAGGTCATGACGGTCGGTTGCATCACACGTTGGAGGCTGTCACCGCTCAAAGCGCAGTGGTGGCAGACCCGTTCGACGTCCCCAGTTTCTACTGGTGCGGCACGTTGGACAAACCTTGTTGAGTCCGGCATTCCACTTCGAACGGACGGACCTCGGTCCGCGGGCGGGAGTAAACTCCGGCGAACCCCGCCCTAACGGGCGGGGCATTCCGGCGTGGTTGATGAATGCCGTGGACGGGCGCAAACCCGCACAGCCCTGCCCGTCAGGGCGGGGTTCTGTTCGGAAATGTAGAAACTCCAGGCCCCGCCCGTTAGGGCGGAGTAGGCGGCCGACGCCGCGCCGGCCTGTTGCAATAGCCCGCTCCCTGGCGGTCGCGGTTCGGTAAGTGGCGGATTGCTCACAGGGCCGGCACCGAACCGCGCGCGTGAGCAAGCGGGTATATGGGCTATGTCAGCTCAGAAAATGCTCTAGAAGTAAAGCTACGGGCGGCTTGCGCTAGCGAGAACACCGATCCACTCTTCGACGCGGGAGCGGACGTCGCCGTCTTGCGGGAACAGGTCGCCGATCACCGCGACCGAATCGGCGCCGGCGGCGAGCACGGCGAGTCCGTTCGAGCGCGTGATTCCACCAATCGCCACCAGCGGGCGCTCGGTAAGAGCCCGCAACCGGCGCAGTTCTTCGAGGCCAACTACGGGATCGGGATCCGGCTTCGACGCCGTGCCGAAGATGGGGCCCAGCGCGAGGTAATCGGCCGGCTCGTTCTGGGCCGCGCGAAACTGACTCTCGGTGTGCGTCGAGAAGCCGACGATGGTATGGGAGCCCACCACACGGCGGGCCTCGGAGGGCGTCAAATCGTCCTGGCCCAGGTGAAGAGCCGCACCGGCCAGCCGCGCGATGTCAGCCCGGTCGTTCACCACCAACAGAGCGCGGGCCTCGCGGCAAAGCGCGGCCACTCGCTCGAGCTCGGCAAACACGTCCCGCGAGAACAATCCCTTATGGCGGAACTGGAGGATTTGTGCTCCAGCCTCGAGAATCCTTTCGGCCAGCGGAACTACTCCTAGTCGATGACGGGCAGCGGTCTCGGTGTCGAGAATTGGATAAAAAGCGGGAAGGTGCACTAAATAGTATTATTGATGATACGGGTCGACGCATGAATCGCAAAACAGCAAGCTCCATCTCGAAGGAAAAATCTGCCGGCGGCGGCCATGTGGACCCGGAGGAAGCCTGTCCACGCATGGACACTTCCGGCACAGTCGTGGCCATGCGTCACGTTCCGGGCTTCAGAGTCATTGAAAACCTTTATCCGGCTGGCCTCGAACTGGCGCGCCATTTTCATGACCACGCTTACTTGAGTTATGTACTCGACGGGCCCTACTCGGAATCCTACGACACTTCCTCGGCCGCGGTTTGCGGGCCCAGGGTCCTGCGCTTCCTTCCGCTCGGCCTGACGCATGCGAATCTTTTCGAAGCTGGTTCGCACTGCCTGATCGTGGAAGTGAGCCGGGAGGCGCTCAAGCGGGTGGAAGAACACACCAAGGCGCTGGAGGCGCCAGGCGAGATCCAGGGAATCGCCTCCACGTGGCTGGCGCAGCGGCTGTATCACGAATTCCGGCAGGGAGACGAGCTGGCGTTGGTGTCCCTCGAAGGGATCCTGCTGGAGATGCTAGCCGAGGGCGCGCGTCACGCGGCCAGCTCGGGTTCGGTGGCGGAGATTCCGCGGTGGCTCCGCACGGCGCGCGAATACCTGGAGGCGAATTTCCTGCGCCCCTTAAGCCTGGCGGAAATCGCGGGGGCAGCCGGCGTGCATCGCGTGCACCTATCGCGCGAGTTCCGCCGCTACTTCTCGACCACGGTGGGCGAGTTCCTGAGGCGCAAACGCATCGAGCACGCCTGCCACATGGTATCCACGACCAACGTGCCCCTCTCGGAGATCGCGATGACCTGCGGCTTTTCCGACCAAAGCCATTTCTCCGCCACGTTTCGCCGTCAGGTCGGGCTAACACCGGCGCGGTTCCGGCAGATGGCGCAGTCCCGTTAGTGTGCTGGGTCAGAAGTTCGCTGAACAAATCGCGTAAGACAGGTTCACGCAAAGACGCAAAGGCCGCAAAGAAAACCAAGCCCGTTCTTCTTGGCGGCCTCTGCGTTTTTGCGTGAAATGTAGCTTCCAGATCTTAAGGGAATTCATCACTCAGCGTGCCGGCGCTCGCGAGCACTTCCGCCGGTTCCGGTTTGCCGCGCCGCGCATAGCGGATCGAGCCGTCGGGGCCGATCAGATACACGGTCCGCTTCACGACCAGCCCGCGCGTGTGATAGAGATCGCCCACCTTCTGCCGGCGATCGATTAGCAGAGGGAAGGGGAATTTGCAGCGGTTGCGGAATTTCACGTGGCTCTCCGCGCTCTGCGGGTTCACGCCAAATACGAGCGTATTCTTGTCCTGAACCATGGACCACTGGTCGCGAAACTCGCAGAGCTGCTGGCGGCAAATGGTCGTTTCGTCCGCTGGATAAAATACGAGCACGACATTCCGGCCCCGCAGGGCGGAGAGCGTCACTAGGTTTCCATCCTGGTCGGGGAGCGTGAAGTCAGGCGCGGGAATGCCCACGGGCAGCGGTTCGGAGATTAGCCAGGAGAGCATCTGCTCTTGATAGCTTAGACCAACGGCCGGGAGCGAGCCGTGATCCGTACGTCTTGATAAAGTACACGTCGCGCACCCGGACGGAAGCAGTTACACGGGCGCTTCAGGAGGTCGTTCTTCGAGAAGAGCTAAAGAAGGCGCTCCAGTCCACCGCCGGAAAGATGCCGCGAATTGAGACGGTGTTTCGAAAATCATCCTGGACAGCGACGTTCTCATCGGGCACTTTCGTCACGGGGCCGAAGCGGCTTTGCTCCTTCAATTGGCAGACCGCACGCAATGGTACATGAGTTCGGTGGACGCGATGAAACTGAACGCCGGTTGCCGGTCGCGGCGCGACTCGCGGGCCCTCCAAAAAATTCCTTCGCCTATTCGAGCGCACCGGACGCGTCGTCGGGGCGACGAAACTCAAAACCATGGACTCATCGGAGCACGATGCACCCTCGCCGTTCAAGCTGGTCAACCCACTCAGGCATGGCCAACAACTTGTTCCATCGCAGATCCAGCTTCTCGATGTTCGCCAGGTTAGCGAGACTGGAGGGAAGCGACACGAGCCGGTTGGCGCGCAAATCCAGATGAGTAAGGCTGCCGAGCCGGCCAATCGACTCCGGGAGCGCCACCAGCTTGTTGTTTCTCAGGTCCAGGCGCGACAGGCGCTCCAGCGTACCAATCGAATCGGGAATCAACGCCAGAGAGTTGTCCTGAAGCCGCAGCTCTCTGAGGCTGCGCAGGTTGCCGATGGACTGTGGAATCGAGACCAACTCATTCTTCGAGAGGTGCAGTTCCCGGAGGTTCGACAGATTGCCGAGTGTCTCCGGAAGAGCGGCCAGGCGATTGTTGTACAGCCTCAGTTCCTTGAGGTTGGTCAGGTTTCCGAACGTTTCGGGTAGAGACGTCAGTTGGTTGTCGGTGATGTTCAGATAGGCCAGATTCACCAGATTCCCCAGCGAATTCGGAACCGAGGTCAATTGGTTGTTGCTGAGATACAGATAGTCAGAGAGACCAGTCAGGTTGCCGAGCTCCTCTGGAATGGAGGCCAAAGCATTGTGACCCAAATCCAGCATCCGGAGCTTGGTCAGACCTCCGATGCTTCGGGAAATCGTGGCTAGCCGATTCTCCGAAAGGTCCAGGACCTCAAGGCTCGTGAGGTGCCAGAGTGATTCGGGGACTGAGGTCAGCAAATTCCTTCCCAACCTCAAATCTTTGAGACCGGTCAAACGGCCTAAGGTCTCTGGCACGTAGTCGAGTCGGTTGCCGCGAGCGCTTAGCTTTTCGAGCTGTGTCAAACCTTCGATGAATTCAGGCAGCGACGTCAGTTGGTTTTCGTCCAGATCGAGGCCTTCAAGATCCAGATGCCGCACGGGCCGATTGTACCGTGATAGAGTCTCGAATGATGCCGGACCGCGCCCGCGCCAGAGAGCTCGCTGGCGAGTATCTTGCGAACGGCGATCCGACCGGATGGTTTGAGCAGCTCTATCGAGAGGCCGGGCAGGGCGCTACCAAAGTTCCCTGGGCCGATCTCCGGCCGAATCCCAACCTGCTTGAGTTCTGGGGCCGGCATCCGATCGCGACCTCCGGAAAGACCGCCCTGAAGATTGGTTGCGGATACGGTGACGATGCGGAGCAGCTTGCGGCCTGGGGCTTTGAGACCACGGCGTTCGACATCTCCGCGTCCGCGATCAAGGAGTGTAAACGGCGATTCCCGGAGAGCCGTGTTGAATACGTCGTCGCCGATCTGTGTGAATGGACGGGGCGCTTCGACTTCGTGCTCGAATCTTACACGTTGCAAGTTCTTCCACCGCGCTTCCGTGGCGAGGCGATCCGCCGGCTTGCAGATTTCGTGAGTCCAGGTGGTTACCTGCTGCTCATCGCCCGAGGCCG
>JBGPHB010000247.1:0-6615 GCA_041484155.1 Bryobacteraceae bacterium | reverse complement strand
TCTGCTCGATCACACGGGCCTGTACTCGCGCCTCACCGCGCGCGAGAACCTTGCCTATTTCGGGCAGTTGCGTGGACTCTCGGGCGCACGCTTGAGAGAACGAACCGGCCAGGTGCTCTCGCTTCTCGGGATGGATTCGCTCGCCGATCGGCGCACCGCCGGTTTCTCTCAGGGCGAGCGCATGAAGGTCGCGCTCGGTCGCGCGCTCATCCATTCTCCAAGAAACCTCCTGCTCGACGAACCCACCAACGGCTTGGACGTTCCCACCGTGCGTGCCCTGCGTGAGTTGCTCAGGCAAATGCGGGACTCGGGCATGTGCATCGTCTTCTCAAGTCACGTACTCGAGGAAGTTCGAGTCCTCTGCGACAACGTCGTCATGCTTTGCAGAGGACGTTTGGTAGCGCATGGCTCCGCGGAAGAGCTGTGCCGCCAAAGTGAAACCGAGTCATTGGAAGATGCCTTCGTCAAACTGACCGGCGGTAGGGAGGAGGTCGAGTGCCAGCCCCATCCTTGATCGTTGCTCGCAAAGAGATCCTGGACCACTTGCGCGACATCCGTTCGCTGATCCTGTCGGTCGTGTTTACTCTGATGGGACCCTTGGTCGTGCTGCTGGTCTCCAAGGCGCCGCTCCAAGACGGTCAAAAGGGTTCACCGGCCGCTGTCTTGTTGAGCATGATGTCCGTGTTTGCGCTGGTGGCCGGCTTTTCCGGAGGAATGAACGTCGCCATGGATGCGATCGCAGGGGAACGGGAACGACGCTCGTTGCTCCCTCTGCTCATGAATCCGGTAGCGCGGCGCGATGTGGTCGCCGGCAAGTGGATCGCGACCAGCTTGTTCGCGGTAGGCTGCCTGTCAATCAATCTGCTGGCGTTCGGGATCATCTTGCCCGGTGAAGCTGCCGTCCTGCTGCCGATCGCGCTCAGTCTATTCCCTCTCGCTCTGTTCGCGGCGGCTCTGGAACTGCTCGTTTCCACGGTTTGCCGGACGGTGAAAGAGGCACAGACTTATCTATCATTATTAGTCTTTGTGCCCATGTGCCTGGGAATGTTCCTGGTATTCTTCCCGCAGGCCGCCGGCGGTTGGCGGCTGCTGTTGCCGATCGTCGGGCAGCAGTCGTTGGCTGAACTCTGGATCAGAGGCGGGCATGTGTCGATGAGTCGGTCGCTCATTCTTGCATCGATCACCATAGCTTCGGCAGTGCTCATACTATTAGGCGCCGCAAAGATGCTACACAGAGATGAAGTCATCTACGGCAACTAAGGATCTTCTTGGTGGACGACGATTTGCGTTTCGACCGCCTGCTGGCGGCGAACGGTCCTGCACTGGTCCGCCTGGCGGCCAGCTACACCAACACCGCGAGCGACCGCGATGATCTTTTCCAGGATATCGCCGTGGCTCTGTGGGAAGCTCTCCCGCGCTTTCGGGGAGATTGTTCGGAACGTACCTTCTTGTTTCGCATCGCCCACAATCGCGGCATCGCTCATTTGACGCGGCGTAGATCGCCTGGGATCGAAAAGACTGATTTGCGCGACCCAAGGCCGGATCCGGAAGTAGAGTTATCGCGGGAGCAAGAAGGCCAACGTCTGTTGAAGGCAATTCATCGTTTGCCGGTGATTTACCGTCAAGTCATCACGCTGACGCTGGAGGGAATCGGCTACACGGAGATCGCAGAGATTCTGGGGATTGGAGAGAGCAACGTGGGTGTTCGATTGAATCGTGCACGGCAGATGCTGCGGGAACTTTTGGAGAACCGAAAATGAGCGTCGATACCGAACTGGAAGCGTGGCGCCGGCAATGGCAGACCCAAACTACCGTGCCGGCCGATCTGCGGAAGAAGGTCGAGCGCCAGTCCCGCAACATGCGGGCAATTTTGATTGCGCGAATCGCTTTGACGGTCGTGGTGGGCGGCGGGTACACGGCGTGGGCCGTCATTTCCAGGGATGGCGTCTTTGCGCTTGGACTATGGCTCATCCTGATAGGCGCCTGGAGCTTCGCGTGGATCAACGGGCGAGGCAACTGGCATCCGGTCACGTCATCCTCGGCCGCTTTCGTCGAGGTATCCGTGCGCCGCTGCCGCGCTATACATCGAGCGACGATATTCGCCGGTATCCTGTTCGTGTGCAATCTTCTCTTCTGCCTCGCCTGGGTATATCATGACCTCAATCTGCGGCTCTGGAGGTTCTTGACGATGCCGTCGGTTGCAATTGTCCTGGTCTGCACGCCCATCTTTTTCGGATGGCTGGTTTGGTTCAGACGCAAGAAGCAGGTTGAACTGGCATACCTGCTCAGTCTGCGGGAACAACGCAACGGTGTTTGAGTGTACTGTCCCGGGTTTTATTATTGAACCGTCGCGGTCAGCTCGCCTTTCCAGATCGAAGGCTGCGCGCCCGGAACCTTCTGAGCCCGCTTTTCCTTGTACATTCGGCGATCGGCTTCCGCCAGCAACTGCTCGGCGTCGGTTCCGTCCGTGGGGAAGTGCGCGACTCCGATGCTCACGGTCAGCCCGTTTCCGGCGAACGTCTCGTGGCCCAGACGCGTGACCATGTCGCGCAACTGTGCCAGCTTCCCATCAATATCGCTGGCCGTGACCCCGGGGAGCAGCACTACGAATTCATCGCCGCCCATGCGCGCCACGTAGTCGTACTCACGGCACACGGATTTGAGTCCGCTGGCCGCCGCATGCAGCACCTTGTTGCCTTCCAGGTGCCCGAACTTGTCGTTCACCTGTTTGAATCCGTTCAGATCCAGCACCAGCACCGCCAGCCGCAGATCGCCGCGACGCGCACGCGAAAGTTCGGCGTCCAGTTGCAAGAACAGCGACCGCGCATTGGGCAAAGTGGTAAGATAATCCGTCGTCGCCGACGATTCGGCCTGACGGAAACGCAGAGCGTTTTCGATCGACAGCCCGATCTTGGAGCTGATCGCCAGCAGAATGCGCAGATGGTCTTTGGTGAACGCGTCCCGTTCGGCGTGGTACAGAGTCAGCACGCCCAACACGCCATTCACGCCTTCCAGCGGCACGGCTACAGCCGACCGCAGCGTGGAAAACTTGGCTGGATCGTTCAAATATCCCGGCTCCACCGAGGGGTTGCCGTTCAGAATCGGCTTGCGATTCTCCGCAACCCAACCCGAAAGCCCCTGACCCACCGGAATTTCCAATCCGGAAAAGAGCCGGAAGTCATCGCCGCTGACGTAATCGGGTACCAGAACGTTGTCGCGCCGCACCCAGATGGCCAGGGAATGGTGGGGAATGATTTTTCTCAGCCGTACCGCCAGTACGGACAGGGTTTCGTCGAGGCTGAGCGAGTTGCCCAGATCCTGTGAGATTTCGAACAGCGCCTGCACCTCCTGCCGCGCCGCCGCAATGGAGTTCAGGAAGTCCATGGGCGCACTCTTGGCGGGCCCTTCGGAGGCCGCTTTCGCGGATCCTTCGAACCCGGCGGCCGGCGCCAGGCCATTGGTCACCTTGACCTCGGTGGAGAGTTTCCCCATGTCCGGGTTCAACGACTGCGCCTTCTGCTCGAGCGCCACGTAACGTCGCGACAGCAACTCCACGACACGCGGGTCGTATGCCTTGCCCGATTCCGACTGAACAATCTTCATCGCTTCATCCAGCGGCACCGCGCGCCTATATTGGCGATCGGTGGCCAGCGCATCCAGGCAATCCACCGCGGAAAGGATGCGTGCGCCGATCGGAATATCTTCGCCCGCAAGCCCGTACGGATAACCCTTGCCATCCCATTTCTCGTGGTGCGCGCGCACGATCGGCACCACCGGATAGGGGAACCGCACGCGTTCCAGGATTTCCGCGCCCACGATGGGGTGGATCTTCATCTTTTCGAATTCTTCGGGCGTCAGGCGGCCCGGCTTGGAGATAATATGCTCGGGAACGGCCAGCTTGCCGATGTCATGGAGCAGCGCCGCGGCCCGCAAGGCTTCCTGTTCTTCCGGTTTGAGGCCCAACTCCTTGGCCAGTTCGGTGGCGTATACTTGCACCCGTTGCAGGTGAGCGTGGGTGGTGTGATCCTTGGCTTCGATGGCCAGCGCGAGCGCCTCGATGGTGCGCAGGTGCAGGGAAGAAACCTCTCCTGCATGTTTCTTTTCGTCGGCGATGCGTCGCAGGTAGAGTCCGTAGGAGCGGTATATGAGATAAACCACCGGGCCGGTGAGCAACACCGTCTGCCAGCCCACAAAGCTGTTGGCCATCAGACTGGCAATCTGCGCCAGGGCCGCGCCGCCCAGGTAATAGGGCAGCGACCAGAAATAGCACGCGCGCCACACCGGAATGATCTCACGGTCCTCGGCCAGGGAGATCACCAGCGCCACCGGGCCGGTGTTCATGAGAAACAAGGTGCAGGTCGCCAGAGCCAGCCGGATCGCGGGGTCCACGCTGGAGGCGATCAGCCACGAAGAGTGATACACCCGGTCGCACGCGCCGACCGCCACCGCCATGGAGGCCACGTTGAAGACCACCTTCGCCACCCGAGGCCGCTCCGGCTGGTTCCAGTAACACTGGACTAGCGTGACGAGCGCACCCAGCACGACGGTTTCAGGGCCCGAAAGCTGGACCACGCCGAACAATACGAATAGGAAAGTAAGCGAAAGGGTCCCCGTGATCCCGGGCACGCTGATGCGCATGCCACTCGAGAAAATGGCGACGGCCAGAAAGCCACCGTACTTAAGCAGGTCCGGCGATTCCCAGTTGGCGATTGCGATCACCAGGACGGCGAGCCCCAGCGCCGAAGTAAACCCTATATATTTCCGGGCTCGTAACGGTAGTGGGGCCGAGTCTAGATTCATGAGTCCATTGCAGAGATTGCATGCATCGTACCACTCGGACGGCCTATGTTTTGAATAAGTTGGAGTGCGGTGCGGGCCATACGAGGGACACAATGGCGCTCATAGCCCAAGAGTATTGCGACAAACTGTCTCAGGTGTCGGGGTAAGTTTTTAAAGGAGGGCTAGGGTGTTCAACGGAGGGTGCTATCTCCAAAATACTGGCGAAATAGAGAGGTACAACCGCTCGGGAGTGGTTCAAAGCCGATATGAGTATGATGGACCCAGTCCAGCAACGGGATCACCGGCACGTGTTTCTCGGCATGGCCGTGGTGATCGCCAGCGAGTCCATGGTCCGCCTGTTAGCGACTGTGGAACGGGTGGCGCGTTCGAATGCCACCGTGCTGATCACTGGCGAAAGCGGCTCGGGCAAGGAACTGGTGGCGCGCGCCCTGCACCATTACTCAATGCGCGCGCAGAAGCCCTGGGTGGACTTGAGTTGCGCCGCGTTACCGGAGCACCTGCTCGAAAGCGAGTTGTTCGGCTACGATAAGGGCGCCTTTAGCGGCGCCGAGTCGGCCAAGCCGGGTCTGTTCGAAATGGCGAACCAGGGGACCATTTTCCTGGACGAGATTGGGGAGCTGGATCTGAAGATGCAGGTAAAGCTGCTGCGGGTCCTGGATGGGGTTCCCTATTATCGCCTGGGCGCAGTCAAGAAAGTCTCCGTGGATGTTCGGGTGGTGGCGGCGACGAACCAGCAACTGGAGCTCGCCGTAGCCGAGGGAAAGTTCCGGAGCGATTTGTATCATCGCCTGAGCCAGATCACTTTGCACGTCCCTCCGCTGCGGAACCGGACCGAGGATATTGTGCCGCTGGCGCGGTACTTTCTGTCGCAGCACGATCCGCTGATGCGCTTCTCCGATGCCGCCATCGAGTTATTGGCGGCACATGCCTGGCCGGGCAACATTCGAGAATTGCGGAACGTGGTGACCAAGGCCGCCGTGCTCGCCGAAAGCGAGCAGATCGGCCCGGAGGACCTGCCGGCTCTGAGCGCGGGCTCGCTTGGGGATTCCGCGCGGAATGGCCACGCCGTGCCCACGAGTCTGGACGGCGCGGAGCGGAAAACGATCCTCGAGGCGCTGGCCGCCACCGGAGGCCACCAGCAGAAGGCGGCCGAGCGGCTTGGCATTTCCCGGCGCACCCTGAGCCGTAAATTGAAACTGTACGGATCCGAACGCATGGGAGCGGCGCTATGAACCCCCCGGCTCACGAAAAGCGGCGCGAAGAACGGCGCAAAGCGGACGGGGCGGTGCGCGTTCACTTTGCAAATCCACAGCCCGTGGATATCGAGGGTCAACTGATGGACTTGAGCCCGAGCGGTTTCCGCATGGCCCACAGTTGCGTCGCGCTCACCGCCGGCCAGGTGGTCGACTTTTCCCATGTCGAAGCCGCGGGCCAGGCGCGCGTCATGTGGAACCGGGTTCTGGCCGAGCGAGTGGAGACGGGGTTCCTGGTGGTCGCGGCGGGGAAGTAGATTCTTACAGTTTTAGTTCCTCCTGGCGCCGATTGACCGCTTCATCTGGCGCTCTGTGGCGGTAGAGTGCGCAAAACCGGGACTGGCTCGAATTTCGCTGGTTTTGCGAAATTCGTGCCTGTACCGGCTTTGCCGGTCCGAAGCACACGGTTTGAAAACGGGGCAAACGGGGACAGGCACGAATTTCGCAAAACCGGCGAAATTCGAGCCAGTCCCCTTTTGCGCATCTGGATAATCGTTGGTCTGCTTACCGCACTACACTAGGTCTGTTCTACATTTCTGAACAGAACCCCGCCCTGACGGGC
>JBGPHB010000246.1:0-6678 GCA_041484155.1 Bryobacteraceae bacterium | reverse complement strand
CTGGTGACGCGCACCAGCGCCGAAGTCGCCGAGCGCCTCCAGCGCGAGCACACTGGCGTCGAATATTTTCCCAATTCCGGCGCGGTACGCGTGTGGCGGGACCGGAGCATTCGCGGCAAGGGAAAGATTGCCGTCGTTAGCGCGGGCACCAGCGATCTGCCGGTGGCCGAAGAGGCGCAAATCACGGCTGAAGTGATGGGCAATGAAGTAGAGGCGATCCACGACATCGGCGTCGCCGGCTTCCATCGAGTGATGCAGAACCGCGAGCGCTTGAGTGAAGCGCGCGTGATCGTCGTCTGTGCGGGCATGGAGGGAGCTCTACCGAGCGTGATTGGCGGCATGGTCGCGGCGCCGGTGATCGCGGTGCCGACCAGCGTCGGCTACGGCGCCAGCTTTCACGGCCTGGCGGCCTTGCTCGGCATGCTCAATAGTTGCGCCAGTAACGTCACGGTAGTGAACATCGATAACGGCTTCGGCGCGGGCTACGCCGCCAGTCTGATCAACCGGCTGTAGCGAAGCGGTGAAAAATTCGTTCAACCCGCTCCCTCACGGTCGCGGTTCGGTGTCGGCACTTTGCGCAATCAGCCACTTACCGAACCGCGACCATGAGGGAGCGGGCTGAGGAAACAAGTTTCACAGCTTCTCAGGGAGCGGTTTGAGAGAGCGCTGCTTTCAAGCCGGTTTCTTCGGCCAGCAGATAGAAACCGAACAGTGGTTCTTCCACGCCTCCCCATCGGCTCATTTTCCACTGAGCGCGCAGGAAGCGGACTTCCGGATGCCGCGTTAGATCGAGCTCCAGGCTATAAGTCCCGCAATAAAACTTTTGCGGAAACGCCGTCAACTGTTGCCAATCCTTCTTGTCGGTCGAGCCCCACAGCGAAATATCCAGGCTCTCGTGTTCAACGATACGTGTAATTCCCAGCTTGAGCAGCAACATCTTGCCGCGGGCGGCTTCCAGCGCTATTTCCGTGCCGGAGCCATCCTGTCGGGAGATACTTTCCGGGAGAAGATACATGCGTCCTCCATTTACCCCGGCGGCTCACTTGGTCGCTATATGTTTCTGAGGCGCACTTGCGCCTCCTTCAGCGTCTCATACTTCTTGCAAAAGCAAAAGCGAATCATTTGCGCGCCGGCTTGAGAGTCGGAGAAAAAACTCGAGCCCGGTACGGCTGCGACGCCCACGTCTTCGATCAGGTGCCGCGCAAACTGTACGTCGTCGGCGTAGCCGAACGCCGAGATGTCGGTCATGATGTAGTAGGCCCCGTGCGGGTGGAAGCAGCGGAACCCCGCGCCCTCTAAGACCTCGGTCAGCGCATCGCGGCGCACGGTGTAATCGCGCGCGACCTTGGCGTAATAGCCATCCGGAAACGAAAGCGCCAGCGCGCCGGCCTGCTGCAGGGGCGCCGGCGCGCCCACGGTCAGAAAGTCGTGAACTTTGCGAATCGAGTCGGTCAAATCGGGGCTCGCCAGCACCCAGCCTACGCGCCAGCCGGTCACCGAATACGTCTTGCTCATGCTATTCACCAGAATGGTGCGGTCGCGCATGCCGGGGATCTGCATGAGGGGGATGTGCTGCGCACCATCGAACAGGATGTGCTCGTAGATCTCGTCGGTGATGGCCAGCGTATCGAATTCCTGGCACAGCGCCGCGATCGCTTCCAGGTCCTGGCGGTCGAACACCCGCCCGGTGGGATTATTCGGCGAATTCAGAATGATCGCCTTGGTACGCGCGGAAAACGCCTGGCGCAGTTCTTGGGGATCGAATCGCCAGTCCGGCGGGTGCAGCTTGACGTATTTCCGCTCCGCTCCGCACAGCAGCGCGTCTGGCGCATAATTCTCGTAGAAGGGCTCGAAAATCACCAGTTCATCGCCCGGATTGGCCACTCCCAGGAGCGATGCAATCATCCCTTCCGTGGCGCCACAGCAGACCGTGACCTCGCGCTCGGGATCGAACTCGAGTTGATAGGTTCGCCGGTACTTGGCCGCGATGGCCTCGCGCAGCGGCTTGGCGCCCCAGGTGATGCCGTACTGGTTGTGATCGGCCGTGATCGCTTCTCTCGCGGCATTTTTCAGCATCTCCGGCGCCGAAAAATCGGGGTAGCCCTGAGCCAGGTTCACGGCGTTGTATTGAATCGCCAGGCGCGTCATTTCGCGGATCACGCTTTCGGTGAAACCCGCGGTGCGACTGCTGCGAAACTTCGGGCGGCCCGGCTGCTGGAGTGTCGGTTCGGCGGTAGAGGCCATGTGAGTATCTTAGTACGTCTGCTCGCAAACGTTGACAAATCGGATATACCCCGCCGCCCTCAGAATGCGTGAGGAATCGCTTTCTCGACCCGCTCCCTCACGGTCGCGGTTCGGTAAGTGGCCGATTGCGCAGAGTGCCGATACCGAACCGCGACCGTGAGGGAGCGGGCTGAACGAGTCTTTCACGGAGTTAGCGGGCGCCGCTATACAGCCGCCGGTACACATCGGCGTTGCGCAACACGGTCTGAATATAGTTGCGCGTCTCGGTGAACGGCACAGTCTCGATGAACTCGGCGGGCTCGCGGAAGTCTCCCCAGCTCAGCCAGTCGCGGGCACGCGTCAGGCCGGCGTTGTACGCCGCCAGCGCCACTTCCTGGCGGCCTCCCAGGGTATCCGACATCGACTTCAGGTAAAGCGTGCCCAGTTGCAGGTTCAACGCGGGCTGGAACAGCTGTGCCGTGGAATACGGCTTCACCTTCAGCCGGCGGCTCAGCTCGCGGCCGGTGGAGGGGAGAATCTGTGTAAGACCACGCGCGTTGGCGCGCGAGATTACCTTGGGGTTGAATTCGGATTCCTGCCGGATCAACGCCGCCATCAAGAACGGATCGAGTCCGTTTTGTTTCGAGTACCGCTCGAGGTCCGTCCGATAGGGGATCGGAAACGCGAATCTCCAAAAGTCGAGCGGCGCCGAATCGATTGGCAGGAACAAGTATCCGGGCGCGTAGCGTTTGATGTACCGCACCGCCTGGTCCGGACTCGAAAGCGAAGCCAGCTCCCTCGCGAGCACGTTGGGCTGATCCTCGGTCTGGGCGCCGAAGCGGAGTTCGCCCTCGGCCCAATCCTCCAGACCCGCGGATACCAGCATCCGGGCCCGCTCCAGTCGCGCTTTTGCGGTCGCGTTCGGCTCGAAGTTCATGGTCCGCGCACGCGCCGGAAAGCTCACGCCGCGCAGAAAATCGATGGCCCCAGGTGACGGCGCTCCCGCGCCCAACTGCGCCAGCCGATCCCGCGCCAGCACGGTGTAGTAATAGTTCGGATACTCTCGGATGATTTCGCCATAGTAAGCGCGCGCCACGCTCACGTCCGGGGAGGCCTCCGCCAATCGCCCCAGAAAATACATGGCGGCCGATGCCTGTTCCGACGCCGGGAACAGCAGCAAATGCGCGCGCAGCAACTCGGCCGCATCCGCTCGACGGCGCAGGTAATGACCCCAGACGACTCTCCAATGGCACCCGGCCGCCCGCGGATCGCTGCGAAACGCTTCATAGCAGGCTCGATAGATTGGCTCGTAAGACTCGAGCTGGTTTTCCGTGAGATAGTGATTTCCGGCGGCCACCAGCGCTTCCAGCCGCCATTTCGAATTCGGATAAAGACGAGCCAGTTGGTCCAGCGCGTTGCCGACTGCTTCCTGATTCTTCAGCCGCCGCGCGCACAAAAGCAAATAGCAGATCCGCTCGGCGTCGGCCTCGGGAGAAGAGACCTCCAGCGACTTGAGATACTGTTGCGCCTGCAGCGTGTCCTTGGACTCGTAATCGGCGACGCCGAGACTCACTCGGGCCAGGTCGCGATCCGCGCCACCGAGCCGCGTAACGATCGCCTCGAACTCCTTTCGAGCCCGCGCCGCGTTTCCGCCATCGAGAAATTTCTGCGCCCGCCCGAGCATCAGGGTCGGCGTGGCCGGCGCGGAACGGTCATCGAGCTGAGCCGCTTCGGCCGACATGGGAAACCCGTAGTACACGCGCTGGTAGTAGGGCGCGGCGTTGGCTGCGTCGCCGGTGGCGATAAGTGTGGTGGCCAGCGCCAGGTCGCCCGCGGGCTGCGGTAGTGTAGCGTAGTTCTTGCGGAGCAGGTCCAGCGCCTCGCGCGTTTCACCGCTGTGCCCGTAAGCACGCGCGGCGAGCAGTACGGCGCGCGCGGCGAGCGGTGACGGTGGCGTCTGGCCCCAAACCGGCACCAGCGCCTTGGGAACCGCCGCGTAATCCTGCGACTCGAACTGGGCCGTCGCCAGGAACCAGGCAGCGTAGTCGGCGAGCCTCGGCAGACGCTTCCCGAGCGGTTGCAGCGTGGCGATCGCCGCCGCATAGCGTTTGGCCTCGACCGAGGTGACGCCCGACTTAAGATCGGCGAGCGGATCGCCGGCCGCGATCGCCGCGATCGCTCCCGCGGCCAGGAGCCGGTTAAGCCATCGGACCCGGATAGCCCGGGCCAAGCAGTGTCGCATCGTCATTGGCCAGTTCTCGCACCAGCTCTACATGTAAATAATCGCCGATTTCCTGTCCCGGCGTTAGAAAGCGTTCCTTGAATGCTTCCCGGGCCGCGTCAATGTGCGGCTTCAGCGAGCCATACAGGTCGTGCGCGGCGCGGCCGACCTTCACCGCGGGTGCCTGGTAAAGCTGGATCTCGGCGATCTTCACGCGCGCGAACCGTTGGGCTCTGACGTCGGCTCCAATACCGGACGCCGAACTCCTCCTGACCAGCGGACCCAGTAACTCCGCCAGCTTCGCCAGGAGTTCGAGCGCCGGACCGTCGCCGGCAAACACCGCGCTCGACTCGGCGACCGCCGCGTTCAACTCAGCCTCGGTTGACGCCGAGTGCATTCGCGACACCGCGCCTGCAAGCCGCTCGATGAGTTCGCATCGGGCGCGCACAATCTCGCAATCGACGGAGCGGCGTAGTTCCGTAAAACGCTCGTCGAGAGTTGGTCCGTCCACCGGTATTCATATTTTCGCATGTACCGCAGTGGAGCAGAGGTACTGGGAACCCCGCCCTGACGGGCGGGGCTTCGAATGGCGCGACGATGCCGGGTTTTAACGGGGGGCGCGTGTTACATTTCGAAAGTGCCTACCCTCGCGGAGAGACTCGTGCTGCTGGTGTTGCTGGCCGCTTCGGCTTACGGATTCTGGAGACCGTTCGGGAGAGTGGTCCGCAAGATCCGCGAAGCGAAACCGGATGCGGAGTTCACGCTGCGGCCCTTCGGCAAGCGGGTCTGGGATTTTGTTTGGGAAGTAATGCTCCAGGCGAAGGTGATCGGCCAGAGGCCTTTGCCTGGGCTGGCACACGCGTTCGTTTTTTGGGGCTTTTGCATCTTCGGATTGATTACGCTCAATCACCTGGCAACAGGTTTCGGGCTCCCGTTCCTGAACGACTGGTACGCCGCGTTCGGGCGCGCGTTCGGAACTTTAGTCGCGGTGTCGATTCTCGGCTTGTTCGTGCGACGCTTTTTCGTGCGTCCGCGATGGCTGGGGGGGCTGTCGAAAGAGTCCGGGGTCATTGCGCTGCTGATCTTCTTACTGATGATCACCTACATCGCAGCGGCGTGGCTCCCCCAATATGAAAAGCCGCTGTGGTGGGCCCACACGCTGGCGCTGCTGATTTTCCTGCCGCTAATTCCCCACACCAAGCACTTGCACCTGGTGCTGAGCCCGGTCATGGTGTTCTTGTCACGCGGCGGATTCAGCCAGATACCCGCGCTGGTTGGCGACGAAGATTTTGGCCTCGATACCGGAAAAGACCTGACGAAGATCGTAGCATTGCAGGCCTATTCGTGCGTCGAGTGCGGACGCTGCACGGAGCACTGCCCGGCTTTCAACACCCACAAGATCCTCGATCCGAAAAGGATCGCGCTCGGTATTCGCGGATACCTGGACCAGTTCGGCGCGGGTTCCGGGGAACCGCTCCTCGGCCAGCACCTCTCTCAGGAAGCGGCGTTCCAATGCACCACCTGCGGCGCGTGCGAATTTCAGTGCCCCGTCGGAATTGAGCATCTGCCTATCATCATCGGCCTGCGGCGGGGTGCAGTGAACACCGGCAAATGGGAGAACGACTACGGCACCAAGCTGTTCCTCGCCCTGGAACGTAACGGCAACGCGTTGGGGTTCAGCTCCACGGAGCGCGAGAAGTTCATTCAGAAACAGCAGCTCCCCATTTTCGACGGCACACAGGAGTACTGCCTCTGGCTCGGCTGCATGGGCGCGTACGATCCGCAGGGGCGCGAGATCATTTCATCTTTCGCGCGAGTGATGGAACACCTGGGCGCCAGCTACGGCGTCCTGCGCAAGGAGAAGTGCACCGGCGATCCGGCGCGGCGGCTGGGCAACGATCTGGTGTTCCAGCAACTGGCCGAGCAGAACCTGGAGACGCTGAAGCAGGCCCAGGTTGCTAAGATCGTCTCCATTTGTCCACACTGCGTCCGCACCATATCGACGGATTGGAAAGACTACGGGGTTGCGCCGCCGATCGAGCACCACAGCGAGTTCATGGCGCGGCACCTGGATAAGCTTCCCCGGAACAACAGCGGACAAAAGATCGTGTATCACGATCCCTGCTACCTGGGGCGCTATCGAGGCGTGTATGATGAGCCGCGGGCTGTGATTGGAAACGTGATCGATCCGCCGCGAGCGCGCGAGCGAAGTTTCTGTTGTGGCGCCGGAGGCG
>JBGPHB010000245.1:0-6678 GCA_041484155.1 Bryobacteraceae bacterium | reverse complement strand
TTCTGCCGCTTGGTGCTGAAGGAGGAACTGCCGGAGGAAGATCCCAAGCGCCCTCCATATCAACTCGACGCCTTGCGAAGGGCGGATTTTGAGTTTCCCACGAACCCGCAGGACAAGATAAAGGAGACACGCGTAAAGTCTTTGCGGCTGTCAATCGTGGGCCCGGGCTTCGGCCGCATCATCTTTGAAAGCGATTCATGGCGAAAACGGGGTGACATCCATGACCTTATCAAGAAGTATCTGAACCATGAGCAGGCGGCCTTGGTGACCATGAGCGTTACCCAGGTCGAGATGCAAGTCACGTTCGAAACGGACGACGGCCCGGACCCGGTGACCTTCCGAATTACGCACCCAGACAGATGCAGTCTGAAGGATGAACCCGAACACCTCACGATCAAGGAATACTTGCGTCGCTGGGGGATCGCCACTGAGGCGTAACCGTGACTGAATTCTGGGTCCGCGCCGATCTGGAAGAAGCCGCGTTTCGTGGCGGCGAACTCCGAAGGCTGGGGCTGGTAACGGATGGCCGGCTCGTCATTCCAGGAATATTCCAGCAAGGCGAAGATCTGCGCGAGGTGGAATGCGATGCCTGTGGCGACGGTCACATTGAGACCGTACACGTCATCATCGAGCCGCCGGGCAGCAAACCACGGCTCTACATTCCGTGCAAGACCGGGCGGGTTCGGGTTGAACCAGAACGGGTCGAGTTCAGCGTATCGACTTCGAGGGTCTGGCAAAGAACATTTCGAACCTGCTTGAACTAGGCGCTCCACGCGTCATCATTGAAAGCCGCTTATGGCTCCTCGGCAGCAGCTATCTCGGCAATCGGATGAGGGACGTCTTCTTCGCGCGCGGTACCATCTGGCCAGATGGGCGCTCCATTCTGGATAACGCTCGCATGACGACCTCCTTGTGTCCCGTGATTCTGGTTCCCAACCTCCTCCCAGGCGAACCAGCGTGGAGGGGAAGCGGGCGCATCATGTTGTCCATGTCGGAGTTCGACTGGTTCGGAGATGACCCGCATACGATACGTCACAGAATTGCAGCTATCGTCGCGGAGCATGATCGGCAGCTCCCTGTGACCGAAACGGCGGTATTCCGCAAGGAGGGTGCGACGTGGACTCTGTCGTTCGAAGGGAAGACAATCCACGTTCCGGACTCCTTGGGGTTAGGCTACATTGGCGAACTGCTGCGAACCCCACATGTGACAATCGAGGCTGCACTGCTTGCCGGTGCCAGCGTAGAGGCTACGAACCTCGCGGCGTTGCCGGGAATTCCTCTGGCTGATGAGGCAACGATCAAGGCCGTACGGACGGAACTGGACGAGAAGAAGGGTGAAATGACTGGCCTCCAGAAGGCTGATTGGGCCCGGAGAGGCGTACTCCAGGAGGAGATATCCAAACTGGAAAAGTACCTCAGTGAAGTCGAGACTCACCAGGGCCAAGCACGCAAAGTGGCGGGAACAGCGCAACGCTCCCGGACATCCGTTACCAACGCCATCAGCCGCGCGATCGATCATGTTTCGGGGCAGCATCCAGGTCTTGGCCGCCACCTCAAAGACTCAATCAAGACGGGAACCACACCCGTTTACGCGCCCGTCAACGACCCAGACTGGCACTTCTAGCCTGTAAGCACCCCCTGTCACCCGCCACGTAACGGCTTGTCACACCGGACGTAACGCTTCCTTTTTGAAGGCGTTGCTTTGGCGTTGAGATGAGAGCGCAAGGAACGGCGAGCAGTCAGAACTTTCCCCCCTCGATTCCACCGGCAACTCCTTCGATTTCGCGAATGGAGTGCCAAATTGAATCATCCAATTAGTAAATCCTCGCTGTCGGAAGCGCAAGGTCGCCTTGTTGAGTTGCTCCAAAACCTGAATTTCGGCCGGATCGAAGGCTTGAAAGTCAAAGGAGGGGAGCCGACGTTTGAACCGGCGCCCCGGATCGTGCGAAAGCTCAAGATTGGCGGCGAAAACGGTCCGCGCCGCGAAACCGCCCTGCCCGACTTCTGGCTTAAACAGCAGACATCCGAGATGCTCGAAGCGATTGCCGAACTTGGTGAGGGCGAGATACTCTCCATCGAGGTCAAGCACGGTTTGCCTTTCGCCATAGAGGTGGAGCAAAGATCAATCGCCGCTGGATGTTGCCGTGGTTGACAGCATCTTTGAGCGGTCCTATTCCGCAACCAGTCGCCTTGCCGCCGTGCGGGCGGCCGCGATTGTGACCTTGTACGGGCTGCCGACGGACTCCCGCCGCGACCTGGAACAGGAGGCCCTCCTTGAACTGTGGCGGAAACACCAGGCACATGATCCGCGGCGTGGGAGTTGGCGCACTTTCTCGGAACGAGTAGTCGCTAACAGGCTGACATCGCTGGTGCGCGCGATGCGCTCGCAGCGGTCTGGCCACTTCAGAGAGGAGCCGATCGAGGAGCTCCTTGACCTGGCAGCGCCGAACAACCTCACCGACCTACGGGCGGATGTCTCGCGAGTCTTGGCCGGCTTATCCCTGTTCGACCGGAGCGTGGCGCTGTGCTTGATCGGACACTCGGCCATAGAGGCGACCCAATGCCTCGGTGTTTCCCGCGCGACCGTCTATCGTGCCATCGGACGGCTCCGGACAGCATTCACAAAGGCTGGCTTATCCCCGTGGGGGCGTGAATATGAAAGCGACAGCGAACGGGCCGCCACCAGTGAATGAGGAAACCGGAAACGCGCTTACCGATGCGGACTACGCGAGTCTGGTGCGGCGATGGATTGACAAGCCGCTCGCCGACACCGCGAGGATCCGGCGTGTTGATTCCGGCACTGGGCGCCTCCTTATGGGCCGTCGTGATTACGGCGCCTATGAGGGATTAGCAATTCCCTACTTCCTTCCGGGAGAGTCGCGCGTCCGTGAATGGCGGCTGCGGCGTGACAGCCCCGATATAGAGTACAAGGACGGCAAACCGAAAGAGCGCGGTAAATACATGTCGCCGCCGGGCCGAAGGAACATGATCTACTTCGTGCCGGGCATCTCTCAGGACTTGGTGAAGGCAGTCGCCACCCCGGTGATCGTGACCGAGGGCGAGTTCAAGACGCTCGCGGTCTGGCGTCTCGCCAACCACGATTCAACCACTCCCCGATTCTTGCCGCTCGGATTGGGGGGCGTTTGGAATTGGCGCGGCGTTGTCGGTAAGACCACCGGGCCCAACGGCGACCGGCGCGACGTTAAGGGCGTGATCCCCGACCTTGACCTCGTCACCTGGGAAGGCCGCCACGCCATCATCGCCTTTGACGCGGACGCGGAGAAGAATGAGCAGGTTGAGATCGCCAGAAACCTCCTGGCGCGCGCACTGCGGATGCGCGGCGCTGAAGTAGCGGTGATGACTTGGGACGTCGCGCAGGGAAAGGGTATTGACGACCTGCTGGCTACGGTCGGCCCGGACAAGGTCTTGGAGATCATTGAAGGCGTCGACTTCGAGAAGCCGGAACCTGACGACGACATCAGCGTTTACCAGATTGCCGAACTGATTTCAGGTCGGCACCGATTTGCCCAGGACGCAGGCGGGCGGCTGTACATTTTCCGTGGCGGCAACTATCACTCGGATGGCGCGTCCTTTGTTCGCCAGCAAGTGAAGCAGCTTCTGGAGCGTATGCGGCTGTCGTCAAAATGGAGCAGCCACAAGGCCGAGGAGGTGATCAAATACATCGAGGTCGATGCCCCCCTGCTGTGGGAAAGACCCAAACTCGATGTCGTTAATTTGCTGAACGGTCTGTTGGACGTCAACACGCAGACGCTTTCGCCGCACTCAGCCGATTTCCTGTCGCCGGTGCAGTTGCCCGTGAAGTTCGATCCGAGCGCGCGGTGTCCAGCCTGGGACAAGTTCATCAGCGAGGTGTTCCCCGGCGATTCAGAGGCCATCGCGTGGGAAATTCCGGCCTGGCTCATGACCCCGGACACGTCGATTCAGAAGGCGATACTTCTGATGGGAGACGGCGCCAACGGGAAATCCACGTATTTGCGTGGCGTGTTGGGATTCATCGGTAAGCACAATACCTCGGCCGTCAGCCTTCACAAACTTGAGAATGATCGGTTCTCGGCCGCGCGCCTTATCGGCAGGCTGGCGAACATCTGTCCAGACCTTCCCGGCACCGAACTCACAAGCACTTCGGTGTTCAAGGCGATCACCGGCGGCGACCCCATGATGGCCGAGTACAAATTCAAGGACTCCTTCGAGTTCGTCCCGTACGCCCGCCTGGTGTTTTCCGCCAACCATCCGCCTAAAAGCAAGGACGCTTCTCCGGCGTTCTTCCGGCGTTGGCTCGTCGTACCGTTTGAGCGAACGTTTGCGGATGGGGCTCCCGCCCCGGCGACAAGCTTGATGCCATGCTTTCTGATCCCACAGAATTGAGCGGGGTGCTCAACAAGGCACTACAGGCGCTCGCTGCCCTTCGGACTCGCGGACTGAGCGAGAGCGAATCAACCAGCCGTGCGACGGATGAGTTCCGGCAGGCAACCGACCCGCTTGCCGTCTGGCTGGACCGAAAAACTCTTCTTCACCCGGATGCCGTAACGCCGCAGGATCAACTCCACCGTGAGTACTATCGCAACTGCGCCGACGCCGGGCGCCCCACCATCACCAAGGCTGCCTTCGGACGCGCGATGAAGAAGCTCCGGCCCACGGTAACGGATTACCAAAGGACCGTAAACGGCGTGCTTAGTTGGTGTTACATCGGCATCTCCCTGCTCGTCGGAGACGAGGCATGAGCCGAGTCGGATTCACGCACTTCACGCGGTTCACGCAGTTCTCCCTACCTTGTTCTAACGCGCGAGGTTGGAATACAAATCGTGGAAATGATCCGGAAACAAGCAAGGGCCAACCGCGTGAACCGCGTGAACCGCGTGAGCGTTGAAATCGACCGTGAGACAGAAACGGCTCGGAGTGCGTATATAGTCTCGAAGCCGTTACGTAGGCCAGCGCTAAGCGCACCCTCCCAAGGTACCTAAGTTCGAGCGATGGGACGCTCGTAAATCCTCCCTTCGGTTCTACATTCGAAGTGTCTTCCAAGAACGGCGACATCCCGATTTACTCGGCCGACGGCCGGTCTCTGGGGTTTCGCGCTCCCGAAGCTGTGCGAAAGCTGCTGGCCGCCGGAAGCGTGAACCCGGTCTACGGTCCCAGGAAGCAACTCAAGGGGCTTTTCCTGAAACAGGAGGACGGCGCAAACTCCGTCGAAGCCCACCTGCGGCCGGGCACGCGTTACAGCTTCGAGCAGCGTCTGGACAGCGGCCACCACAATTGGAGGCACAAGCGGATCGCCGAAAAGGGCGAGGACGGACGGTTGGTGAGTACACGCGGAGCGTTCCTTGAGGTGGTTCGGGAGTGCATGCGGTGAAATCATCAAAACGGCAGATCGGTGCGCGGCATGTCGCCTGGATGCGAGGTGCGTTCCGTGGCGGCAGGGCGCGCTCGGGGAACCCGGTAGGCCAACCGGCCAACCCGGAGCCAGACGGCGCGACACGGGCCGCCCGGGCGCGAACGGGGCCGAACGTCGCGTCAAATTCGGGCGCGGTACGAATTCAGGGACCTGGCTTCCTGCTTTTCGCGGCGGGTGGAATGGTCCCACAATCCGTGTAGTTAGAGTGATTTATCCAGGTTGTCAGGCTAGGTTGTCACCCCTAATCAGATGAGTTCCCCCAGGCAGACCAAACCCAAGACTCCGGCGTTCGCCGTCGAGTGGTGGCCGATTGGCCGGGTCACGCCGTATCCGAACAACGCCAGGGTGATTCCTCCATCCGCTGTCGAGAAGGTCGCTTCCTCCATTCGATCCTTCGGGTGGCGGCAGCCCGTCGTGGTGGATGCCGAGGGCGTGATCGTGGTTGGCCACGTCCGTCTGCTGGCCGCCCAGTCGATGGCGCTGGCTGAGGTTCCCGTGCACGTGGCGCGTGATCTCACGCCCAGCCAGGTGAAGGCGTACCGGCTGATGGACAATCGCTCGCACGAAGAGGCGACGTGGGATTTGGATCTGATCGGGCCGGAACTCCAGAGCATCCAGGAACTGGACAGCGATTTCGATCTGGCGTTGACCGGGTTCGATCAGGATGAGCTGAACGCCTATCTGTTCCCGGCAGAGGAAACCAACGGGGAGGAGGACCTGGTTTCGTTGCCGCCTGCCACGGCGGTCACCCTGCCCGGCGACCTGTGGCTCTGCGGCGATCCGCCCCGTCAACACCGCGTGCTCTGCGCGGATGCGACCAACGCGGAGGCGGTGTCCCGGTTACTCGGCGATCGCAAACCGTTTCTGATGGTGACTGATCCGCCGTACGGAATCGAGTTGGATTCGGAGTGGCGTGACCGAGCCGGGCTGAATGGCTGTGGACCAGCGGAGGCGAGCTACCTGAAGCATCGCACCGAGGGCCACACGCAAACGGAAATCTCGGGCGACACGCGCGCGGACTGGTCAGAAGCCTTCGCGCTGGTGCCGAGCCTCGAGGTGGCCTACGTCTGGCATGCATCGAAGTTCACCCGCGAGGTCCTCGATGGCTTGCTGCGAATCGGGTTTCTGCATCACCAGCAGATCATTTGGAACAAGGGGCGCACTGTGCTGACGCGCACACACTATTGGTTCCAACATGAACCGTGCTGGTACGTCCGGAAGAAGAACGCGCCGTGGTACGGGAAGCCCGGCGAGAACTCGACGAT
>JBGPHB010000244.1:0-6679 GCA_041484155.1 Bryobacteraceae bacterium | reverse complement strand
CCGTGGGGTTGATGTGATACTTGGTCTTGGCATCGACCATGTGCTTGGGCACCACCGGATCGATGATGTGCTTCTTCACTTCGGCGCGAAGGGTCTCGGTGGTGACGTCGTCGTCGTGCTGGGTCGAAACCACCACAGCGTCGATGCGCGCCGGCTTGCCGTCGACGTACTCGACGCTCACCTGGCTCTTGCCGTCCGGCCGCAGGTACTTGAGCTTGCCGGAGCGCCGCACTTCACTTAACTGGCGGCACAACTTGTGCGCCAGCATGATCGGCAGCGGCATCAGTTCCTCGGTTTCGTCGCAGGCGTAGCCGAACATCAGGCCCTGGTCACCCGCGCCGCCGGTATCCACTCCCATGGCGATGTCCGGTGACTGGCTCTGAATGGTGTTCAGCACTCCGCAGGTCTTCGCATCGAAGCCCATGGCGGCGTCATTGAAGCCGATATCGTGAATCACCTGGCGCACCAGCTTCGGCACGTCCACATAGCTCTTGGTCGTGATTTCCCCGGAAACCACGCAAATACCCGTCGTCACCAGAACCTCGCACGCTACACGGCCGGTGGGGTCCTCGGCCAGCACGGCATCCAGCACGGCGTCCGAGATCTGGTCCGCCATTTTGTCCGGGTGACCCTCGGTCACCGATTCGGACGTGAATATATGTCGCATCTTATCTGCCACTTGCGCAAACCTCCAGGGAGTGATGTTGTAACTTCGATTTACCGAAGGAAGACCGAAACTTAGAGTGTAACACGGGCCGGGCTTCTAACAACCATATGCATAGCCAATCGGCGTGTCCTTGAATTCGACGCCGTCATATTCCAGAAACGCGACGCCTGCGCTTTCATAGCCGAAGTTCACGGTCACGACCCCGGCGCTGCCATCTTCCATCACGATGGTGTTGAGAATCTTGGCCAGCGCTTCCATACCCCGGTCCTCGTGAAAGAATTCGAACATTCGGAGCCCCGGCGGCTGCCAGATCTTCTCAAGAACGAGCTCGGCGCCCGGGCGCACCCATGCGCTGAGCAGAAACGCGGCTTTCCCGCCGAACTTCCACACTGCCTTTACGTAGTAGCGCGACCCGTATTTGGGCCCCAGCGAGACGGTTTGCGCTTCATAGTTGAGGCGGGCGGCACCCTTCTTGAGGGCTTCGTCCATGGATAGCCATACCCTCATTTTGTCCGGATCACGGCGTTCCACCGGCCCGTACTCGATCTGCTTCAACGACGCGAGCATCGCGTTCGTGAGCATGGGCTCGATTTGCCGGCGCTCCTCTGGACTTAGTTCAACGGGGGCGGCTAGAGTGGCCGGTACCGCGACGGTTCCCTCTGAGTGGGTCCGAAGGAGATAGTACTTCGCTCGGAGTTCGCGATACCTCGCCAGGTCTGGCTGGGCAATCCGGGCGATGACGCCGATCTGAAGTTCGGAGCAGGTTTGCTGGAGAACCAGTTTCTCGAAGGTGGCGGAGATTCGCCCGCTGGTTCCCGGGAGCAACTCGTACACGTCGCCGGCGTGGGTCACGATCGGCCGGTCAAGCTTCCATCCCTCGATGTCCGCCGGCAGGATGTCGAATACAGGGCCCGATTGTGCGTATTGGGCCACTGGGGAGGGCAGTGCGGGTCCCTTCCGCGGATTGGTCCGCTCATCCCGGACTCCGGCGATTGTGAAGAATACGTGCGAATCGTCGTATCGATTGGCCACGAACGAGTCTGGCCGGTCCTGCGCCATTACCGAAAGTGAGACGATCGCCAGCAACACACTGCGTGTCATGAGTGGGTAATCGGCTGTCCCAGCTAAACTCTTAAGCCGGTTCGTGCGGGACACGCACGCAGAACTGCTCAAGCCAGCGTTATCAGCGAGACGGGTTGCTCAGAATTGATACCTGAGTCCGAACTGGATCAAGCGCGGGTTCACCGAGGTGCCCGTGATCACACCGAACAAAGCAGCGTTGCTGCCATAGAGTGACTGGTTGGCCGCGGTCTGCGGAAGCGCAAATTGTGCGTGGTTGAACAGATTGAAGAACTCCGCGCGCAACTGGATGCTCTGCCGCTCGCCAATCCGAGTCGTTTTGCTTGCGGAGAAATCGAAGTTCAACTGGTGCGGACCCCGAACGACGCCGACTCCAGCGTTGCCGAAGTCCGTGCCGCTGCCGAGAGCAGCAGGTATGGAGGGCGGGGCGCACATTGAAGCGGGGTTAAAGAACCGGGTCACGCTCGTATTGCCGGTGATGCCCAGCCGGTCTTTTACGTTCCCAGAAGTGGAAATCTGGTCATAGGTAAACCCAGGGCAGAGCTGCGCGCGGCCTACCCCGTTCTCATAAGCATTGCTGTTCGGCATTCCGTAAGCCGTTCCGCCCCGGGCGTCGAACAGCGTGAGTGGATTGCCGGCCTGAATGAGCGTCAGCCCGTTCGCGGACCAACCCTCGACCAGCTTGTTGAGCAGCGCTTGGCGGGCTTTGAACGGTAATTCGTACTGGTAGCTCACCACGAACCGGTGCGGCCGGCTATACGATGTCTGCCCATATTGTTGCCCCAGGTCGGTGGGGTTGTTGAGGTTCGCGTTCGCGGAGTCAAACACGTTGGACATATTCTTGCTCCAGGTGTAAGCCACCTGGAAGCCGACGCCGTGGGAAAGATTCTTTCGGACCGTGGTCTGCAAGCTGTTGTAGTTGTATACACCGTCGAACGCATTCTGCTGGAGGCCGTTGGCCAGGAAACCCAAATACGGAACACGGGCTTGAGCGTTCCCAGGAGTGTTGGTGATGAGTCCGTTGATGGGATTGGTCGGGCTGGCGAGCCGCGCCGTATTAATCACGTGATTGTAGTCTCCGATGTTGATTCCGCTCGCTCCCACAAAGGCCGCCTCCAGCACGTAGTTGCGAATGAACTCGTACTGGAAGCCCAAATTGTATTGGCGGACCAGCGGCGTATGAATCTTGTCGTAGAACGGAGAGTTAAAGTTGGAGCCGGACTGCGTGGTGAAGTTGAAATATCGGGGCAAGAGTTGCATCGGCCGATCGTGGAAGGGACTTTGCAAACTCGCGATATCGGCTTGCAGGCCAGTTGTATCCGCGTAGGGTCTGCCTTCCTGGACCGCGTGCACCATGCGGTTGATACCCACACGGTCATAGAACAGGCCAGCGCCGCCGCGGACCACCAGCCTTCCATGCTCGCTCGGCTGCCAGGCAAAGCCAATCCGCGGACCAAAGTTGCTCAGCGGGACCCGGTTCTGCGCGGTGAACTCCCCACCAAACTGGCGGACCCCAGGAGGAAGCGGACCCCGTCCCCCTTCGGAGATCGGGCGGGAGTCGTAATTGCTAGGCACGACGTAGCCGATGAACGCGTTCGGGTTGCTTTTCAAGGTCGCTCGTGCGTCCGCATCATTCAGCGCGCTGGGAGGTGTCGCGACGCTTCGCAGATCCTCGGCCCAGAAATTGGTCAGGTTGCCGTACTTGTCCGACAGCGTACCGTCGCGCTCCCAGCGGACACCAATGTTGACTGTCAACCGGTTGTTCACTTTCCAGTCGTCCTGGAAGAAGGCGTTCAAGTTTTCCAAGTGGTAGTTGTGGATAATCCCGTTTACGTTGCTCCGCACGCAGAACAGACAGTTGTTAAAGCTGCTGTTCGTGACGCCGGTGGTATTGCCGGGGTTGGCCACGCTGCACGTGGTGTCCGACGCTGGGCAACCAGCGCGGCCAATCAACAGATCGGGGAAGGAGTTCACGGCCAAGTTGCCGCGGCCCAGCCCGCCGAAAACCAGCGGGTATCGGATGTTTTCGAACTCGAAGCCCGCGCGCAAAGTGTGCGATCCCCTGGTCCATGAGAGTTGGTCGGACCACTGGGTTTGGTTGGACGGAGCGAAGGAAGGATTCAGGCCGCCGCCGACCGCGAATGCTCCGGTCATGCTCATCACCGGCGGCTGCGTGTAGGTACCGCCCGTGGTTCCGTTGCAGCACGTCGTGTCGACCAGTGGCTTCTGGCCGATTTGCTGCGGCGTATAGGGCACCTTATCCGAGCCGTCCTGAATGATGCGCTGGAACGAAATGCGGGCCTGGTTCACCATGTTGGGTTTCAAAAGTGAGGTAAGGCGAAGCACCGCGGAGGTGTTGCTGCGCCTGTCGGTTTGGAAGCGGCCCGGCAATTGACCCTGCAGGGAGTACTCGAACGGGTTCTTCGAGAACATATACTTCGTTTGCAACGTGTGCTTTTCAGAGAGGATGTAATCGGCGTTCGCGATGTACTGGTCCTCGCTATATTTCGCCGGAATGCTGAAGAGCCGCTGCTGCAGTCCGCTGGTTCCAGAGCCAGGGATGTAGTAGGTACCGTCGGGCAACTTCACCCGCAGGAGGGCGATCGCTACCGGATTGATGTTCGATCCGTTGCAGGCAATCTGGATTCCTCTGGTTGCAAAACCGCACATCGCAGCGCCGAGGCGGGCCGCGAAATCGGAAGCCTCACGATTGTCCGGCACCGGGTACAACGTCGCCGAGGTAACGCCCTGGGGTGCTACGCCGTTGCGTTGGCGGGTCCCCTGGTAGCTGCCGAAGTAGAACAGCTTGTCCTTTTTCACCGGTCCGCCGACGGCGCCGCCGTACTGGTTTTGTTTCAATACCTGCTTCTGGGTCCGGCTGAGGATGCTATCGCGGTTGTAAAAGAAGTCGTTGGCATTGAGTGCCTCGTTCCGCAGGAACTCAAACAGACTTCCATGGATCTGATTGCCACCCGACTTGGTGACCACATTGACGTTCGCTCCGGGGTTGCGGCCGTAGCTGGCATCGTAGGTGGACGTCTGAATTTTGAACTCCTGAATGGCATCGGGGTTGGGGATGGTGATTCCGGTATACAGGCCTGCGTCCACGGCTTGGTTGTTGCCGGCGGCGTTGTTGACGGGGACACCGTCCATCTGGAAATTGTTCTTCTCCGGGTTGGCTCCGTTCACGCTCATATTCATGGAGCCTCGCCCATAGGAAAATCCGTTCGTGGCGTCTACCGCGACACCAGCGGCCATCCCCAAGACTGCGGTGAAGTTCCGGGCGGGGAGCGGGAGATTGGCGATGGTGGCTCCAGTCACGGTGGTTCCTAATGTGGAAGACGCCGTCTGTAAGGTTTCCACGCTGGATTCGATGGTCACCTGCTCGGTCTGCGCACCAACTTCGAGGGCGCGGTCCAACCCCACCGTCTCGGTAACCGAAAGCGTCACCGAACCGACTTCCGAGGTCTTGAATCCGGAGGAGGCGAACCGGACGCGATATACGCCGGGCTCAAGCAGTGATAAGCGATATGTACCGTCCCCCGCCGAGGTCACCGTGCGGACCTGATTCGTGGCGAGACTGGTCACCGTGATGGTCACGTTAGGCACAACGGCGCCCGTGGGGTCCGTAACGGTCCCGGTCAGAGCGGCCGTGCTGGCGGATTGGGCAAGGACTGTTGGAACCCACAGCGCCAACAGTAAAGTGACAGCGAAGAAAGAATACAGCAGATTTCTTGATTTCATAACCCCTCTTAATCTCCGTTCCCGATTCTTGCGGCCTTCGGGCTGCATACAGCGGACCCGACACCTCATTGCCTACTGGCTGAATAAGTTATTACAATCCCGGATCAAAGTCAAGGGGGATGTCGCCAAACGCTGAGGAGCCCCGCGCAGGATCTCCCTACCTGCCGACAGGGGGTTTAACCAGCCCATCGTCGCCGCTGCATGCAGCCGCCTGGTTTCTACATTTCTCAACTGAACCCCGCCCTGACGGGCAGGGAATGGCGGGTGCGGTAAACGTACGACAAAGCCCCGCCCGTGAGGGCGGGGTTGCCGCCGCATGCAGCGGCCTCCTGGCTGGCTTTCTTTTCCGAAAAGCCGGCAGGAAAGAAGAGCGGAGTACGCCAGTCTCCGAAGTTCCCTATCTCTCATCTAAGCCTTTCATTTACATAACCTTATAGGCGAGCCGCAGGGTTGCCACGCCGCACTTGAGGTGCTAAGCTTGTAGATGGCTGGTTGCAAACTCATGTCCCTTATATAGATAAAGTTCTTGACGAGCCACTATATATTGGGTCATCATTGCCGACAGCGGCTTTGTAGAGCAATTCGACGGAGTCCGCTTGAAACCTCACAAGAAGGAAGTCACAATGGGCCAGCTAGGTGTCGGTGTCGCTATGAAATTGAAAGATTTGCGTCGGCCAGTTCCGGTCGAAGATCGAGTGGGGGTGGCGTTTCCGCGTCACTTCACAGCCCGGCAGGATCCCGGGAAGACGCCCTATGACGAGGTCAAGTGGGAATTGCGCACTGCCTCGATCGGCAACGACAAGGGCGCGGTGATCTTCGAACAGCGCGATGTAGAGGTGCCTGCGGATTGGTCGCAGACCGCCACCAACATCGTGGTCAGCAAATACTTCTACGGTAAAATCGGCTCGCCGGAGCGCGAGACCAGCGTTCGCCAACTGGTGGGCCGCGTGGTGGACACCATAGCCGGGTGGGGTCGCGACCAGCGCTACTTCAAGACGCCCGAGGACGCCGCTAGTTTCCGCGACGATCTGGCGCACTTGATGCTGACCCAGAAGGCCTGCTTCAATTCACCGGTGTGGTTCAACGTGGGCGTGAAGGAACCGCGGGGCTACGGCTGGTATTACGATGACGCATCCGATTCCGTCAAGAAACTGGAAAACGGCCAGATGCGGCCGCAGTGCTCGGCGT
>JBGPHB010000243.1:0-6681 GCA_041484155.1 Bryobacteraceae bacterium | reverse complement strand
GCAGATCCTTCGTGTTCATTCCGTAGAAGCCAGAGATTACGATCGCCGGAAGGGCAATCGTTCCCAGCACCGTCAGCACTTTCATTACCTGGTTGGTTCGGTTCGCAACGCTCGAAAGGTAGATGTCCATCGCTCCTGCCAGCAGATCCCGGTGCATCTCCACCATTTCCACGTCGCGAGCCAAGTGATCGAACACATCCCGCAGAAACGGCCAAAGGTCACGCTGTATCAACTCTGTCTCCAGTCGCTGTAGGTGACCAGCGACGTCGCGCATATTCGTCAGCACACGGCGAAGTTCGATCAGCCCACGTTTAAGGCCGAAAATGCGCTGGAGCGTGGCCGGTGATGGCTTCTCCAGGACCACATCCTCGATCGCATCAATAGCTTCATTGAACCAATCCAGCACGGGTGCGTAGGCATCGACTGTGGCATCCATAATTTTGTAAAAAAGCTGGTCCGAGCGAGACTGATCGGCGGCGGCATGAAGCTGGTCCAGGTGCGTCCGAAGACTAGGACACTCACCTTCTTGAACGGTAATCAGGTAATCGCGACCGAGGAATACGTCTAAGTCTGTGATCTCCAACTCGCCCGCATCATCGACGTGCACGGGCTTTGCCACAACGAAGATGTACTCCGTTCCTTCTTCAACCTTGGCTCGTTGATTCCTGTGACGGCAATCCTCAACGTGCAGCGGATGTAGATGGTAGTGTTCCGCTAGAGCGTCCAACTCAGGATCATTCGGGTCACGCAAATCATGCCAGATCACAAAAACTCCGCTACGTCATTATTGCGTTTTCTAGGCCGCTAAGTCTGCCGTCGTCAACCTGGAGGAAACCATCGCTACAGTTCCGACTACGGTAACGCGCAGAACGGAGAACCGTTGCCCGCATACATTTGAACAAGAAATACATCGATTCGTTAGAGGGCAAAGCGACTCCCTGCGTGGCACACAGGTGCGCTCCCCTTTCGCGCCAGTGGATTTCAACAACTTTGGAAAATAGTGCTCGAACATGCCCTGTCATCACGGCAGCTCCGCCATCCCCGCGAACACACCTCCGAAAAAGGAACACCCAAGCGCAGGGTTGTAAGTTGAGCCCTACCTGAGGGGGCCAATTCCTTCAATCACTTGCACTACCGCTACGCACACTGGGCAAGAATAACAACCCTAGAAGGTTGACCAACTGAATAGCTGTTGGCTCCCAAGGGGTAGTCACCCCAATTCTCGCAGCTTGTACCGCAGGACCTTTCCCGTCGCGCTCTTCGGCAATTCGGCCAAGAATTGGACCCGCCGGGGATACTTGTAGGGCGTGATTCGCTGTTTGACGAAATCCTGCAGCTCGCGAGTCAGTCCCGAATCGCCCTGGAGCCCCTCTTTGAGGACGACGAACGCCTTGGTCGTATGGAGCCCAGTGCTTTCTTCGTGGGGAACAACTGCCGCCTCAAGAACTGCCGGGTGTTCAACTAACGCACTCTCGACTTCGATGGGTGACACCCACTGGCCCGAAACGCGAAACATGTCATCGGAACGCCCACGATACCAGAAGTATCCGTCTCCATCCATCGAGTACTTGTCGCCGGATCGAAACCACGCCCCCTGCATTCGCTCTGCGGTAAGCTCCGGCCGATTCCAATAGCATGGCGCGGTACTGTCGCCGCGCACGAGCAGATCGCCGATCGCACCTGGGGGCGCATCGTGACCGGCCTCATCCACGATGCGGAGCTCATAGCCCGCAACCGGCTGGCCGCTGCTCCCCGGCCTGACGTTTCCGGATCGCGCCGATAGATAAATATGCAGCACTTCCGTCGAGCCGATGCCGTCCAGAATCTCGATGCCGAATCGCGCTTTCCACCGGCGAAAGATTTCCGCCGGGAGAGGCTCGGCCGCCGAAGACGCCAGCCGAACGCTGCTCAGGTCGTAGGAGTGCGGTCGATCGGTTTCTTGCAGCATCGCAGCATACAGCGTCGGAACTGAGAAAAATAGCGTCGGACGCGTCTGATGCACCGTCTGAAGGACTGAGGCAGCTTGGGGCCTGCCCGGAGAAAGGATCGTGGTTGCGCCCACGTGAAACGGGAACATCAGCCCATTTCCCAGACCGTAGGCGTGGAAAAGCTTGGACGAGGAGAACGTCACATCTTCGGGACTGATTCCGAGAACACCGCGCGCATAGGACTCGCAGCAGCAAGCCCAATCGCCCTGGCGGTGGACGGCTGCCTTGGCCATGCCCGTGCTCCCCGAAGTCCAAAGCCAGAAGGCCGGATCATCATTGGCCGTCGTCGTTGGCTCAAGCGCCGCTAATTGTTGGGCGATCCAGTCGTTCCAGAACAGGTAGCGATCCGCACGGTTCCCGCAAACGATGACGTGCCGAAGATAACGCCGTCCGGCCAAGGCAGGCTCAACCTGCGGATAAAGGGAAGCATGGACGATCAGCGCGCAAGCCTCGCTCTCGTCGAGAAAGTAGGCGTAATCCGACGACCGCAAAGCGGTGCTGGTGGGCACGGCCACCGCGCCGATCTTGATGGCGCCAAGATAAGCGGCGACAAACTCCGGACAATCCGGCAACAACAGAAGAACTCGCTCTTGGACTCGCACGCCAAGCTGACGAAGTCCATTCCCGCTGCGATTCACCAACTCGGCGACTCGAGCGTAGCTCAGCGAGCGGTCTTCGCAAATAATGGCGGTCTTTTGGGCGCGACCCTCTCGGAGGTGGCGGTCGACAAAATGATCTACGAGATTGTACGGGGCCATCGTTGCTTGCTATTTCAACAGGTCGAATTGGAGTTCTGCCACGACATCATCGAGCGGGACGGCCATTCTGATTTCCTCAAACGGATAGTCGCCATCCACGCTGATCAGCCGCGCCTCTTGCAGAACGCGCACGACGGAGTCCATCTGATCCACGTCGAGCCCGCAAGCCTCGTGAATCTCCGGCATAGTGGCAGTTCCCGGGTTTTTCGAACGCAGCGGGCCGTTGTAAATTTCGCGCGCAATCACGCACAGGAGTTTCCTCGCGGACAAAGGGATGCCTTCCAGTTTGGCGGCGAGGTCCATTCAATTGAAGCGGACGTACTCGAACTCAATGGGCAGTCCTTTGATGCCTCGCACCGGTGGCGCGATCCAGTTTGCGAACTTGCCCGGTTCCACTACGCGGCCCATCAACGCTTCGACGAACGCGTGGTCTGTGACGCTCGGAAGCCACTCGTGCTTCCGGCTCTCCCAGGCGGACTGCGCCATGACCTCGCCAGCCGGGCTGATATGGTGACCGGCGAAGTTGCCGATGCGCCGATGGAAGCCCAGATGGGGCAGAGTAAACCGAAAGGAAATGCCGAATCTCGCAGGAACGCGGTTCCAACGATCCAGACCGGCCTGAATCTCCTGGATATAGTCATCACGCAAGCGCGCGTTCAAGGCATTGAGGGCGGGTACCGAGCGAGTGACAATCTGATCGCTATCCACATGTTGAACCGGATACTCGCCACTGGCGAGCTTGTGATCATCGGTAAGTTTGCTTTCTTCGAAGCGGCCCTTTAGGCCCGTAGTGTAGTAGTTGGCTGCATTGGAGGAAATTTCCGAACCATACAGGTCGAGCGTGATGCTGTAGTGGAAGTTCAGGAACCGTTGGATCGTTGCCAGGTCAATTACACCCAGCACGCGCACTTGGACCGGATCGCTGACCTTTCTCTCAAGCATAACTTCGCAAGTGCGCTGAATGATCCGGGCAACGCCCGCTTCGCCGACGAACAGATGGTGGGCTTCTTCGGTCAGCATGAAGCGACAGGTCCGGGAGAGCGGATCGAAGCTCGACTCCGCGAGCGAAGCCAGCTGGAATTTCCCGTCGCGATCCGTGAAGAAGGCGAACATGAAAAACGCAAGCCATTGTCTCGTTTCTTCGTTAAATGCCGTAAGGATGCGAGGGCGGTTGGCGTCGCCGGAGCGGCGCTCCAGCAGAGCCTCGGCCTCCTCGCGCCCATCGCGGCCAAAATATCGATGCAGCAGATAAACCATTGCCCAAAGGTGCCGCCCCTCTTCTACATTCACTTGAAAGAGGTTTCGCAAATCGTAGAGCGACGGAGCGGTCATTCCCAGCAAGCGTTGTTGCTCCACGGAAGCCGGTTCGGTATCGCCCTGCGTGACAATGATTCGCCGCAAGGTCGAACGATATTCTCCCGGCACGTCCTGCCAAGCGGGCTCCCCTTTGTGATCGCCGAACGGAATCGTACGGCCTTCATCGCGCGGGACGAGGAAGATCCCCCAGCGATATTCCGGCATGCGCACGTACCCGAAGTTCGCCCAACCGTCCTTGTCGACACTTATAGCAGTCCGAAGCCAGACCTGAAGGGTCGAACTGTCTGGCGGGCCCGCCTCAGTCCACCATTTCAGAAATGCAGGCTGCCATTTTTCGAGTGCACGCTGAAGCGATTTGTCACCGTCCAAATCCACGTTGTTTGGAATTCTTTCGGCGTAGTCAATCATGATCAGACACGCTCCCTGTCGAACTTCGGCCGGCTGCCTGTTCCGTACACTTTAAGAGCGCCAGCTGGTCCCACAGCGTTCGGACGAGTGAAAATCCAGTTCTGCCAGGCCGAGAGCCGGCCAAAAATACGCGTCTCCATGGTTTCGGGGAGCCCAAACCGCAGATTTCCTTCCAGGCCAGTCAAGGCGTCCGGCGAAAGGGCAACTCGCGCTTCGATCGCCTGGCGGAGTTCATCTGCCCAGTCAAGCTCGTCCGGCGCGAAGGTGGCCAGGCCCAGCTCCAAAGCCTCGCGGGCCGAGAGTGGGACGCCGATTCGATCGCGCAACGCTTCTATCGCTTCCGAAGCCTGGCAGAACCGCGCCGCGATTCGAGAGATCTGGTTCACCGCGGGCAGGGCGCCAAAGTTCATTTCCGATAACATCACCGCAGGGGCTCCCTCGCCTTCCGCGAGATCCAGCATATAGACGCGGTCAGCGGCGAGCGCCAGCTCCAGGAGGGAGCCCGCGAAGCACGATCCAGATTCCACCACAGCGTACATCGACCGGGACGACACATCCAAGCGCGCAAAGGTGCGACGCATGGTGCCCATAACTTCGCGAACGAACCAGTGGTTCTGATGCTCCATGACCAGCCGGTCGATGGTCAGGACCGCTTCAGGACTTCCGGTTGTCTTCAGAATCCACAAGCCCAGCTCGAGTTCATTGGTGCGCAGGCTGAGAATGGCGTCGTCCAGCTCCCGACTCATCTGGAGCGGCCACCAATTGGCGCCAGCGGCGACAATCTCATTCGGTGTTATCTCAGAAACAGAAGTGGGGGCACGAACCGTAATCGTCGCAACCTGAGCGTCGCGATCCAACTGAACGTCCACGGATTCGTAGTGATATCCCGCGGCGTCGATGGTCCGCTTCAAGGGCGTGAGCGCGATCCCCGGCGGTCCCGCTGGGCGGGCGCTCGATTCTACAAGCTGCCCGGCGCGTCCGCGCACATATTCGCCGAACTCCTGGGGCTTCACGACTGCATCGACCAAGCCCCATTCCTTGGCACGCTGTCCCTGCAAGCCTTCCGACGTTGTGCAGAAAACGTCCGCGCGATCCCGCCGGACTCTGCGCTTATCAATGAGGCGAGTCAAGCCTCCGGTCCCGGGAAGGACGCTCAGCAGTGGAAGTTCGGGAAGGCTGATCGCAGAGGAACGATCGTCCATCAAGACGATCTCATCGCAGGCCAAGGCCAATTCGTAACCACCTCCGGCCGCCGAGCCGTTGCAAGCGGCGATGAATTTCAACCCGGAGTGCCGGCTCGAGTCCTCCATGCCGTTGCGGGTTTCGTTCGTGAACTTGCAGAAGTTTACCTTCCAGGCATGGCTGGAGAGCCCGAGCATATAGATGTTGGCGCCCGAGCTGAATACGCGCGGTTTCGAGCTGGTGATGATAACGCAACCAATCTCGGGGTGCTCGAAGCGGATGCGTTGTAGGACATCGCGCAGCTCGATATCCACGCCGAGGTCGTAAGAGTTCAGTTTCAGCTTGTATCCTGGCCGGATGCCCCCGTCTTCTTGAACATCCAACGCGAGCGTGGCAATGGAACCTTCGTAAGAAACGCGCCAGTGCCGGTAGCGTGTTGGGTTCGTTTCGTAATCCACGAACCCAGTCTGCGTTTCTGCCTGCTGAAGTAAGGACACGTCCCTAGGTATTATATTGAAATTGGGAGACCAGGTAAGCTGAACCGAGCGTTCGAAACTGTGGCGCGGATAATCCATCACCGCCTCACTCCGAGCATCGACACCGGCTTCCGCCGGGCCACCGAGTGCGTCGCAAAGCCGTGCTGGGTGGATTGCACCGCGAGTACTGGTTGGAAAAGGTCGCCGCATGAGCACGGACATAGTTATTGCGCACCACAGGTGGTCGGCGGCCTGGTTGAGTCTCAGCTACTGACGTTGTACATCACGCCCGTGATCTATCTATACATGCAGCGTTTCCAGGCCTGGCTGCGGCGCGCCCATGGCACTCCAGCGCCGCAACCACATGAAGCGGTCTCACACTAGAAGCGGATTCGCGGCTGATTGTCCTGCCCAGCTTCCTAAGAATTGCGCGTGGCTGTTGAGCAGGTTCTAGTCGTGAAGCGGGCGACGCGGTGAGCCGAATCGCTTAGCCTCTCATTGATCGCGACCACGAGCAAGCAGCGCTTTCAAGTCTCCTAATGGCGACAATCG
>JBGPHB010000242.1:0-6730 GCA_041484155.1 Bryobacteraceae bacterium | reverse complement strand
CACCTTGCCCCTCAATGTTTTGCGGATGCGTGGGGCAGGCGGTTTCGCCTGCCGGCCGCACCCGCCAACCGCGCGTTTACGATCATGCCGTAGACTGAAGAGTTGAGGTGAATGATGGTGAGACAGTTATCCGGGCTGGTCGTCGCCCTGGGGTTCTTCACAATTCCGCTGCTGGCGCATCACTCCTTTGGCGCGGAATACGACGCCAACGCGCCCGTTACGCTGACGGGCGTGGTCACAAAAGTTGATTGGACCAACCCGCACAGCTACTTCTTCGTGGACGTGAAAGACGACAAAGGCAACGTGGTGAACTGGAAGTTCGAAGGCTATCCTCCGAGCGTGCTCTACCGGACCGGCTGGAAGAAAGAGGTCACGATGAAGCCGGGCGACATCGTGACAGTGTTCGGGTGGCGCGCCAGAGACGGCACGAACTGGGCCCACTCGCGTGAGGTGACTTTCACCGACGGCAAGAAGCTGTTTTTCGGGCCTCCGTCGGGCACTGGAGACGGCGGAAATGCTCCCGCGGTGAAGGTGCCGTGATGCGTGGATTCTTTCTCGCCGCGATCGTGCCGGCTTGCTTGTGGGGGCAAACGAAAAGCACCGTTCCGCGGGCCTCCGACGGACACCCCAATCTGACGGGGGTCTGGCAGGGCGGCAGCAACCGGCGCGGAACTTGGGACGAGGCGAATACCGGACTCGGTGTCGGAGGTACCGGCCGCGACCCGGCGGCGCCCGCGAATCTGGCGTCACAGCAAGTGGTCAGCGAGCCGGCCCCGTATCAGCCCTGGGCCGCCAAGAAGGTTCTGGAATCCTTCAACAAAAGAGGAATCGACGATCCATCGGCGTTTTGCCTTCCACCGGGGTTACCACGGCTGTCGATTACCGGGCTGTTTCCAATACAGATCGTCCAAACCCCGGAGCAAATCGTGATTCTGTACGAGTACATGAACATCTTCCGCGTGATTCCCCTGAACGTGAAACACGGGGACGACGTGGTTTCAAGTTACATGGGCGATTCCGTGGGGCATTGGGAGGGAGACACGCTGGTAGTGGACGTGGCCAGCTTCAACGACAAGTCCTGGCTTACCGGCACGGGAACATTTCACTCCGAGGCGTTGCACGTCACCGAGCGCTTTACCCGCGTGGACAAAGACCAGATCAACTACGAAGCCACCATGGAAGACCCCAAGGTACTCACCAAACCGTGGACCATCCATTCGACCATGATGCTGCGGCAAGGCACGCGTGTTCAGGAGTACGTATGCGCCGAGAATAATCTGGACCCGGGGCGTTATGAAAAGTTCCTGAAGGACGGCGTCAACTTCAGCCGGCAGTGAAGATCGTCATCATTTCTGATATCCACGGCAATATTGAGGCCGTAAAATCTCTCCCCGAAAAGTTCGACGAACTCTGGGTCCTCGGCGACTTGGTGAACTATGGACCTGATCCAGCCGAGGTCGTCGAATTTGTCCGATCCAACGCGAGCGTGGCGATAAGAGGAAATCACGACCACGCCATCGGATTCGGCGAGGACCCTCGTTGCTCACCACCGTTCCGGGAATTGGCGGAAGTAATGATGCAGCACACGAGTTTGGTACTCTCCAGCGCACAGCGAGATTTTCTGCGCGGTCTACCGCTCACGAGCGAGCGTAAGGTTGGTGGTGTACGCTTCAGCTTACGGCATGCGGTACCTTCAGATCCGCTCTTTGGATATTGCCCTCCCGACTCTCCCCGCTGGCGACAAGAGGTTGCCCTGGTGGACGCTGACATTCTGCTGGTCGGGCATACTCATCTGCCGTTTGTCCGCCAATTCGGAGAGAAGCAAGTGGTGAATCCCGGAAGTCTTGGCCAGCCGAAGACCGGACGCCCCGCGGCCTGTTACGCCGTCTGGGACGGAGGAGCAATCGAGCTTCGGTCCTTTGAATATCCATTCGAGGAGACTATCCGCAAGATCGACGCGCTGCCGATAGCGGCCGGCATCAGAACCGGTTTAGCGAATGTCTTGCGCCATGGCGGACTGCCGGGGCGCAATCCGTAACGAAAGGAAGGAGCAGGCGTGATAACTCTCATGCGTGGGCTGGCAGTGTTGGTTGTGCTCGCCGCGACCCTGGCAGCACGGTATCGCAATCGCCAGGGAGCTGGGGCGCGGCTTCATCAGTGCGGCGGGGGGCTGGGTGGAAGACCAATGATCCCCGGCAGCTTCTCGGTCTTGGTCTTCCGAGAATGAATCTCCGCTCGCGGGCCTAACGTGATTGACAGTCCTCCCGTTTAGCTCTACGCGAAAAGCATCGGCCAAGATTCTATTCGAAGATGACGCACGGATTGACCACCACGCTCGGGGCCGCTCAATCGAGCTTCGACAGCACTTCGCGAAACAGCCGCTCGCAGTTCGGCGCAGCGTTACGGACCTTCTGAGCGTCGACGAGGGCAAGAATCGCAGGCGCGTGCCCCGTCTTGTGATACTCACCCTTCGCTGTGTTCTTGGATGCATCCTTCAGGGATGACATTACGTCGGCTTTGCGGATTTGCTCCATTTGAGGGTTGCTGCTGAGCGCGTTGCGGCGGAATCCCTCGCCGTAGAACTGCTCCAGGTTGTTCGGGTCAGCGAGAAACCAAGCCTCCATGGTCTGAACCATTCAGAAAACAGAGTCTGGTGGCAGGCCCGGCAGTTGCGGCTTGTCGGGACCTTCGCTATCCAGCAGAAGCACGTTTAGAGAGCCGGTGTGTGTCTGCGAGGCTTTGGCAAAGAATTGGGCCGGCCGCCCACCCGTCGCGACGCAGTTGAACTTGATTCGCTTCGCTCGCGCGCTGTCTCGTATCTCGCCAAGAAAAACGTGGAACCCGCTACGCAACTTATGGTCGCCCTCAAAATAGACCCGAACTTCCTTCACCAACGGTTGCCACCAATCTCACCCTTTTGCCAGAGTTCGCCAAGGGAGTAATCTGCTAGCCAAGTCTGCAGCTCCGATTTCTGTAAGCGACGAAACTGCGTACAGCCATCGAAGTCCCGTTCGCACACAATCACGGCCTGCGGCTGATCAGTAAGCGCGTCGACTAGCGCCGGCGAATGGGTGGTGACAACAAGCTGAGTCCGTGCGGAAGCCTCGACTAGCAGTTCGGCCAGCATGCGGATTGCGTCCGGATGCAAACCGACCTCGGGTTCTTCAATGCAGACTAGCGGCGGCGGTGTGGGGTCGAACAGCACCGCGAGAAGGCAGAGCAACCTCAAGGTTCCATCCGAGAGGCTCGTAGCGGCAAAGGGATCAGAAACTCCCTTCTCCCGAACGTAGAGCTGTGTGATTCCGCCTCGAGTCAGAACCGCCACGTCGGAAAATAGATCGAGGAGCTGGTTTAGGCAGGTGTTCACGCGGTGGAGTCCGCTACGAAGGTTCAGCTCGTTGAGGACTAATGCAAGATTGCTTCCGTCCTCTGAGAGAGACTCAGCCAAGACACTGGATGAGATTCCGGTTCGAGCTTGAGTTCCGGGACCAGTCTTGAACTCTTGATACAATCGAATTCCTTCGAAGGCGGTTGTAAGAGCTCCGATCTCTGGTGCGCCGGGATGCCGAATTTCTGCGAGGACCGATTCGGCCGGAAGAGTCTTTCCCTGCATCGAGGACTTCGCCGGTGTGTCAACCCAAACCTTGAATGATTCTCGTCGCCGCTCAAAAACGCCTCGGTATTCTTCGCTTTGAATCTCGGATGATTGCCCGGATGTTTGAAAACTCAACGAATAGTCGAACGCCAAGGGACAGCCACCGACTAGGTGAATTTGGGCTACGCCGCCAGTTCGCCGGTTAATCCATGCGCTAGGACCACCGCCTTCGGCAATCGCTCGGGAAAAACCGTCCCTCTTCGGTAAGGCTTTCACCAATCCAAACGTGCGGATCAGGTTCGACTTCCCACAAGCATTGGGGCCGATCAGAACATTCAGCGGGTGTAGTTCAAGCGCGGCATCCTTAAACGAAAGGATGTTCTCCAGCCTGATATTTTGGAGGAACATGACCTACAGACATTCTAAATGAAGTCCAGTCTTAGGTGATGGTGAAGCGGCTCTGAGATTCGCCGGGAAACCCACCTGCATGAGCTTTCGATAGTGTGTATACTCGTGGTGTAGCGGTGGAGTTCGCTTAACGCCGCGCTACGCGGCCAATGACTCCTATGGCGGGAATCGCTGTAGGGGCCGCCTTTCAAAACCCTCCTAAAAGCGGTTCCCCAGAAGACTGAAGAGTAAGGAGACCAAGCTTATGGAACAGGTCTGGCTGGTAGCCGCCCTTTGGCTGGTGTTGGCTCTGGTGGCGACGTTGCTTTCGATATGGTTCCGAATATCCACGGCCCTTTCGGAAATCGCGGTTGGAACCGTCGCGCAGGTGATCATCGGCGCCTTGATCGGAACCCAAGCGCTGGGCGCGACATCCTCTTGGATCACATTTCTGGCCGGGACCGGCGCCATTGTGCTCACGTTCCTGGCAGGCGCGGAACTCGATCCTGCGATCTTTAAAACGAAGTGGAAAGAGGCTTTCGTCGTGGGTCTGGTGGGCTTCTTCGCGCCGTTTCTGGGCGCCGCCGCCGTCGCCCGGTTCGTGCTTCACTGGACTGGCCCCGCCAGTTGGCTGGCAGGCGTTGCACTTTCGACGACGTCGATTGCCGTGGTCTATACGGTCATGCTGGAGCTGGGCCTGAACCGAACCGATTTCGGCAAAGGCATTTTGGCGGCCTGCTTCGTGAACGATCTTGGAACCGTAATCGCTCTGGGCCTCATCTTCGCGCCGTTCACCATGAGGACGATGATTTTCGTGATCGTCAGCGTGGTTGTCTTCGCAGTCTTGCCGTTTGTGACGGCTTGGTTGTTTGAGCGTTTTGGCGGGCGTGTGTCCGAGCTGGAGGCCAAGTATATTCTCTTCGTGCTATTCGCAATGGGCGGCCTGGCGGCTTTGGCGGGGAGCGAGGCAGTCCTGCCGGCCTATATTATCGGCATGGTGCTCGCCGGAACGGTGGGTAAGGACCATGTCTTGATCCGCCGCCTCCGGACGTTAACGTTCGGACTTCTGACTCCGTTCTATTTCATCCGGGCCGGTTCTCTGGTATCAGTCCCGGCCCTCATCAGCGCGCCTCTGGTGTTCCTGGCGCTGCTCGCCGCAAAAATGTTCAGCAAGTTGATACCGCTGGTACCCACGGTGCGGGCTTTCAACTACATTGGACACGAAGGCATGTTCTACTCGCTTTTGATGTCGACCGGCTTGACCTTTGGAACCATCTCAGCTTTATTCGGATTAAACCACCAAATCATCACTCAGACTCAGTATTCGTACCTGGTCGCCGCGGTCATTGCCAGCGCGGTGGTGCCAACGGCGATCGCGAACGCGTATTTCATGCCTCGTCATTTGTTGCCGGGAGCCGTAGCCACGCCGGCCGAACCAGCGGCTTACGATGAGACATAGTCCAGTGGTTGCGGTGACCTGGCTGGCTCTAACTCCGGTTGCGTTCGGCCAGAGTGGGCCGGCCATCACGACACCGTCGTTGCCGAATGGCGGCGTCGGAACACTCTATTCGGCGCAATTGACTTCAACCGGAAGTACGGGGACTCAATGGTCGATCACAGCGGGAAACCTGCCACCGGGCCTCTCCTTGGCCACGAATACAAAAACGGGAACCGGAACGATCAGCGGGACGCCAACGGCCGGCGGAACCTACTCGTTCACGGTGCGGGTGCTGGATCAGCAATTGTCCGCAACGAAGCAATTCTCGATCGGGATTTTTCAGATCACGACGCCGTCGCCGCTTCCAAACGGAATCGTGGGAGGCAATTACTCGCAGACCTTGACCGCGTCGGGTGGAGTTGCGCCCTACGCGTTCAGCGCCCAAGCATCCACGCCCTTCGGGGGGAGCTCACTTCCAGCGGGTCTGTCTTTGAACCCGAACGGCACGCTGTCCGGAATTCCTACGGCCGCGGTTACGTTCAACCTCGCTATTGTGGCGACGGATGCCCAACGAGTTCAGACCACCGCCCGTTTAATGCTCACGATCGCTCCGCCGCTGGTGATCACGACGTCGGCGCTGCCTCCGGGCGTGGCCGGTACAAGCTATTCGCAGACGATCAGTGCGACGGGCGGAAATCCACCGTACAGCTTTTCGATCCCGGCATCCGCTCCGCCCGGCCTCACGATGAGCGCGGCCGGAGTGTTGGGCGGAACGCCAACGGCGCTGGGGTCGTTCGTCTTTACGATTCAAGTTTCCGATAGCTTGAAGTACACGGCGGCGAAGCAGTTTCAAGTCACGGTTGCCGCGTCGGCCCCGTTGTTGGACGTTACGCCATCGCAGCTTTCGTTTTCGGTGGTGACACAGGGAGACGCGCCGCCTCCGCAAACGGTCACCATCATTGCCGGCACGCGAACACCGGTAAACTTCACCGTGCAGGTCGATGGCGGCGCGTGGCTGACGGTCAAGCCGTTGAGTGGGACGTCGCCGGGAGTATTAGTCGTCCGCGTGGATCAGACCGGGATATATGTGCCATCTCTCACCGCCAGGATTCGCGTCCTGGTGACTGGCAATGCGGCCCAGAGCCCCATCGATATTCCGGTCAGCCTAGCGGTATCCACCGCCGGCCCGCAATTGCAGGTCGTGCCGGCGTTCTTGCGCTTCGCCGCGCGCATTCAAGCTCCAGCAAACCTGGAGCAGGTTCTGGCGGTTGGCAACAGCACGGGCGGAGGAGGAGTCGGCTTCAACATCT
>JBGPHB010000241.1:0-6730 GCA_041484155.1 Bryobacteraceae bacterium | reverse complement strand
TTCCTGTTTCCACCTCCCCAGCCTGGCCCCGTCAATAGGACATTTCTACTTTGCACAATTAGGACATTCTCATTTTGCGTCGACAAGGTGGGGTGCTAGTGTGTCGGCAGCCTGCCGCGCCACGAGACGCTCTCGGAGCTGTTGGTCAAGCGCGAAGAGGGAGAAGCCGTCGACACCGAACCACTCTGGCGGGACGGCGCGAACCTGGTGCATGGCTGATCCCAACGTCCTGACGGCGCCGTGGAGCATGGCCCCGTGGGTGGTGAAGCCGTCGACGGAACCTCTCGAGGAATCGCCCCGCTGCGTGGGAGACGACGGACGCCGGTTGCTGAACAACGACCATCACATCCAATTGTAGGGCGTGGGGCAGCCAGTCCTGGCGGCGAGCCGGCTTTCGTGCCGGCTTGTTTCTGTCGCATCGGGACAAAAAAAGCCGGCTCGCCGCCATGACTGGCTGCCCCACGGGCCGTCCGAGGAATCTTCGCAGCGGACAAAGAAGTCAGTGTCTAGTAGTACATCGTGCTCACATGGTTTACCGTAAGTTATGCCGCTTGTTCGCACCGACGATGGAGTGCAAATAGAATACAGTGTCCACGGTTCCGGTTCCCTGGATGTCCTATTCCTCCATGGGTGGGGCGGGGCTTGCAGCTACTGGGACGATCTGCTTGAAAACTATCTGGACCTGAACGGCATCCGCGCCGTCTCGATCACCTACCGCGGTCACGGCGGTTCCGACAAGACCGCCGACGGATACACGCACGAGCGATTCACCAAAGACGTCTTCGCCGTAGCGGACCATGTGAAATCGAAGAAATGCGTACTGGCTGGCTTCAGTATGTCCGGCCGGTTTGCCCAGCATATGGCCGCAACTTGCCCGGAGCGAGTGTTGGGACTGATTCTTCTAAACCCAGCCGGTGCAGCGGAATTTCTGCTTCCGGAGGGTGCGCTCGACCACTGGATTGGAAGCATCGCCGATTCAGTAACGTTCCGCGAGGTATTTGGTGCGTTCATGAAGCTGCCCATAAAACCAGAGCTCTTCGACCTGTACCACGCCAACTGTGCACGGGCGACCCGCGCGGCGCTGAAGGGCACGGGCGAGATGTTCTCCAGCACATCCATCGTGCCTCTGGTGAAAGGAAAGATCGCGGCGCCAATTCTGGCGATCAGCGGCTCGGCAGATCCACTGCTTCCGCCCGCTTATACGCGTGAGCACGTACTAGGGCTGTATCCGCAGGCTCGGCTGGCGGTGCTCAATACCGGGCACGAATCCCCGCTCGAAGCGCCTCTTGAGACGGCCGGGCTGATTGAGGCGTTTCTCGCAGGTTTGGGTCAGGTCAACCAGGCATGAAGCCGGATCGTCGAGCGGATCTCAGATCGCGGGGCCGTGGTACCATTTTTTCCGACCGGATCGCCGACGTGTTTTTCACCCAAGTAGCTCAGGTGCTACTAGACGCTGACTTCTTTGTTCGCTGCGCGGGGCAGCCAGTCATGGCGGCGAGCCGGCCTCCAGGCCGGCTTTCTTGTTGACGAAAAAAGCCGGCACGAGGCCGGTTCGCCGGCAAGACTGCCCGCCCCACCTGTTGCAGCGGTGTCTGTGGTTCGAGTCAATTATGCTGCTCAGTGGGGCGGCTTGTGCGCTTCACGTTTCTACATTTCTCAACGGAACCCCGCCCTGATGGGCAGGGCTTGCGGCGTGTTGTAGACGTACGACAAAGCCCGCCCATTAGGGCGGGGTGAGGCGGGTTTCACAACCCCGCATATTCAAAGAGCTGCATGAAACCAAAGTCCATGTGCAGTTGCATGTGGCAGTGAAATAGTGACGAGCCCGGGTTGTTGGCTACAAAATCCACTGCCGCTTTGCTGCGGCGGTTGACGCTGACCACGTCCTTCCTCAGGCCCGACATGCGCTGGTCTCCCACCTGGGTGATCTCGAAGATATGGCGGTGCAGGTGGAGCGGATGGATGTCGCCGCTGTCGTTGTCGAACAGCAGCCGGTACCGCTTGCCCTTTTCCAATCGCAGCTTCTCAATGTCGGGAAAGGATTTTCCGTTGATGGTCCAATGGTTGAAGTCCTTCTTGTTTCCCGGAATCTTCTTGATCAACATCTCGAAGGTGTGATCCGGTTCCGGCGCGGGCTGCTGGTTGGAGAATTGCGCGTAGTCCCAAGGGCCCCGGCCGGGATTCGCGGGCGCCTGCCACTGCGGTTGTCCGGCCTTGTTCGCATACTCCACCACCACGCCCATGCCCATCTTGCGAGCTTCATCGTTGACCGCGCCAAACACCCACACACCGGGGTCCTTCATCTCCACCAGCGCGTCCACGCGTTCGCCGATATCGAGATACAGCACGTCCACGGTCTGGGGGCGGGGGACCGGATTTCCGTCCATGGCGATCACCCGGAACTGGTGGCCGGGCAGCGCGAGCCGGATTTCATCGGTCGCGCTGGCGTTCAGAAGGCGGAACAGCACCCGCTGTCCTTCCCGCACCCGGAGAGGGTCGCCCGCGCCCAGCATCTTGCCGTTGAATGTGCCGGAGCCGTACATGATCTCCCAGCCGTTGTCGGGAGGGCCCATGGTCCCGAGCGCCGGTTCCCACTGGTGGAGGGCGATGCAGATCTCCTGATCGTAGGAGCCTTCGTGGCGCGCAGGCTCGATGATCGCGAACCCGAACTGGCCGGAGAAGCCGGCGCGCGCCAGATCGCCATGCGCCATCGTGTGCGTGTGGTACCACCGCGTACCCGCCGGGTTTGGAGTAAACCGGTACTGGCGATGGCCACCTGGTGGAACCGCGGGCGTTCCTTCCTCGACAGACCCATCCACTTTCGGCGAGATCGCCTGGCCGTGCCAGTGGACCACTTCGGGAACGTCCGTGTCATTGTACACATCCACCGTGACCGGCTTGCCTTCCCTGAATCGCAAGATGGGACCGGGCACGGAGCCGTTGTAGCCCACGGTCTTGATGGTCTTACCGGGGCCGATGTCGAGGGAAACGGGACTGATGCGAAGTTTGAGATTCGGTTCGGCGGCGAACGCCGATCCCAGAGTGAGGGAGGATGCGGAGAGTTCCAAGAATTCGCGCCGATTCATAGTTGGCCTTAATAGTTCATGGTACCTGCATTCTTTCTATTGTTCGCCTTGACCATGCCGAAGCGTAAAGCATGAGGCCACTGATGGGTGTGTTTGCACTTCTTTCTCTGGTCACCGCGACTGTGCGTGCGCAAGCGCCTCCTGGCAAGGATCTTACGGATCTTTCGATCGATCAATTGTTGGAGGTCGAGGTTGTAGGGGCCTCATTGCACACCCAAAAACTTGAGGACGCGCCTGCCAGCGTGACCATCATCACGCAAGAGGACATCCGAAAATACGGCTACCGAACCCTGGCCGAGGCCCTCAGCGATGCGCGCGGTTTTTTCACCACCTACGATCACACCTCTCATTTTCAGGGAGTACGTGGATTCGCCTTGCCAGGGGACTATGGAAGCCGGCTTCTGCTGCTGGTGAATGGCCATAACATGACCGACAACGTTCTCGATCAGTCCGTATGGTTCGGTCAGGACTTCCCCTTGGACATGAATCTGGTGAAGCGAATCGAAGTCATTCGCGGACCATCTTCCGCGTTGTACGGCAGCAACGGAATCTTCGCCACTATAAACGTGGTGACCTTCACGCCCGAGGAGTTCAAGAGCACGCAGGTGCGCACCGAGATAGGAAGTCTCGGAGAAAAGAAGATGCAAGCAGCGTCTTCGGTATCCCTCGGTCACGGAGCCAACCTGCTTTTGTCGCTTTCGGCGTTTAACAACACCGGCGAGCACTCCATCTACGTTCCCGAGTACGATTCGCCGGAGACCAATCACGGGCGGGCCATCAACATGGCCGGTGAGAAGGGCTATCATCTGTTCTCCAATCTCACCTGGCACGATTGGAGCTTTACAGGGCTGTTCGGAGGCCGCCAGGTCACTCAGCCGATCTCCTGGGGCTCGACGATCTTTAACGATCCGGGAACCCGCATCACGGACATCCCCAATTTTGTGGACGCGACTTATACGCATAGCTTCCACTCTTCCGACAGCCTCCAGTGGAGGACCTACTACGGCCTGTACCGCTTTCGCGGCGTCTTCCGCTATCAGCTCGAGGATGGCGTGGAGGACAATCGGCAGCAGCTCTACGGCGACTGGGTTGGTTCGCAGCTCACTTATCGTTTTGACCTGCCCCGTTTCGGCGCCCTGACCGTGGGCGCATCGGGCCAATTCGACATACACGCACTCCTGCAAAGCGTGGACGTGATGCCCGTGCCTCAGGTGCTTCTCCAAACCGACAAGCGCGATCGGTCGTTTGCGTTTTTTGCGCAGGACGAATGGGCGCTCTCACGGCACTGGAAGGTGAACGTGGGGGTCCGCTTCGATACTTCGCTGTACCGGCGCAACTTTGCTTCACCTAGAGTCGCACTGTTCTACCAGCCTTCGTCGCTCACGACCTACAAATTCCTCTATGGCCGGGCGTTCCGTAATCCCACCGCTTTTGAGCTGTTCTATACAGATACGCAGGCGCAGACCATAGGCAATCCTGATGCGCGGCCGGAGGGAGCCGATACGTTTGAGCTCGTCGTGGAGCGCAAGCTGACCAAACGCTTCAATGCGCTCGTATCGGGATATCGCTACGGACTTCACGATCTGATCGTCGGAGAGTACACCGCCGACGGCTTCCTTCAATATCGCAACGCGGACAACGTGAACGCCTCAGGTGTGGAAATGGAGTTGAACGGTCGCCCCGCGTCCTGGCTGGACCTTACCGCCAGCCTGGCGATTCAGCGGGCGGTCAATTCCAGATACAACTATCCGTTACCGAATTCGCCGGGACAGTTAGGAAAGCTTCGTCTGGCCGTTCCGCTGCGCACGAAGAGCCTTTCGCTCGCGGGTAGTGTGCGGTACAAAGGAGCTAGGCAGACGCTGGCCGGGGGTACGTTGCCATCGCTGTTCCTTTCGGACATTGTGTTGAGCTCGAGCCATTTCCTGTCCAATCTGGACTTTCAAGCCGGCGTGCGCAACGTCGCCGACACCGACCACCGCGATCCCCTTGGGCTCAACAGCAGAGTCGATACGCTGAGCGTCCCGGGAAGATCCGTTTTCCTGGTCCTCAACTGGCGGAGCGAAAAGTAGCGGCAAACTTCATCGCATCGACGAAGAATCCACATAAACTCGACGAAATGTCCACGAGCAGAGACGCAAGAAGCCGTATTCTGAACTCATTATGCGGGGAGCATTTGTAGTGCGGCTTTTGAAGGCCAGCGAGGGCAGTCAGATGGAAGGCTCGGTTGAGGAAGTGGACACGGGGAAGCAGTCCCAGTTCCGCACCGAGAAAGAACTGATCGCATTCCTGCGGGAGCGCTTCACCAGAATTTGTCACGAGAAGAACGGACACAATGACCACCGCCTCTGAACCAACGAGTTCGTTATCCACAGTCGCTTCCATCGTCCATGATTTGCGCAATCCGTTGGCCACCATTCACGGCAGTGCGGAGATGCTCGTCCGCTCGAGCCTTTCTCAACCGCAAGTGGCCGCCGCAAGAAATTTACGAAAACTTCTCCACAACTTCACAACTGCTTTTCGTCACGGCCGTACTCTGGAGCTGTGGCTGGTTGAGTCCCAAGTGTGCTGGGTCAGGAGTTGGCCGAACAAATCACGAAAGGTTCACGTAAAGACGAAAGGGCCGCAAAGAAAACCGAGCTCATTCTTCTTGGCGGCCTTTGCGTCTTTGCGTGAAATGTAGCTTCCAGATCTTAAGCGAATTCATGACTCAGGACACTAGATCAGAACCGGCTTCAATTTAACAAAAAAGGATAATAACTTTCATGAAAACACTTTGTATGACCCTGTCTCTTGTGCTGACTGGCGCCTCGGCATTTGCCCAGAGCAGCACCGTCGTGCGTTGGCATCAGATTGTCGGAGTCATCACCGCCCCTGGGATTGACAACCCGGTGGCCGGAATATCCGACGGCAACGGCAACATGACCAATCCAATTCACAGCGGCGCGGGGCCTTGGACGACCAGGGGAGGCAGTGCTCGCGTGAACCTTTCCAGCGGAGAGGGTTCCTTCGACGTGGAAGGGCTGGTGTTGAATGGTGGAAACGCCACGGGCACGCCCGGTCCCATCAACAGCGTGGTGGGTACGTTGGTATGCAGCCCGGGTACACTCACGCAGGCGATTCTTGACACGGCAGCCGTGGACCTGAGCGCCGAAGGCAATGCCGAGCTTTCGTTCAAACTTAGCGTTCCTTCGGGTTGTGCCAGTCCACTATTCTTGATTCGGATCCCCCAGGCTGGACTTCGCTGGATCGCCACTGGAGCAAGGCGCGTGGCCAGCTCCGCATCCCCTTTCTAAACTCCGGGGTGGGGTTCACAAGAGCGAGGCCCACACCGGCCTCGCTTTCATTCCCGCGGGCTAAGGAATGCCCTGCGCTTGGATTGTCTCTCCCGGTATTGCAAAAATGCAATACTATGAGTGGATGACGTGGGTCGTAGAACTGCTCGACGCCCGCGTTCGAGATGAGCTTGAGTCTCTTCCTGTCGACATGAGGGCGCGTTTTCGCAGGATTGTCGAACTGATCCAGGGCCATGGTCTCGAACGGATGCGCGAGCCGCATGCAAAGCATCTGGAAGGACCTTTGTGGGAGATGCGCATGAAAGGCAAAGATGGAATTGCTCGGGCGATCTACGTCACCGCGAAAGGCCG
>JBGPHB010000240.1:0-6735 GCA_041484155.1 Bryobacteraceae bacterium | reverse complement strand
AGAATTTACTCACCGGCCTTTCATAGGGCCCGGTCGGGTCATGAATTGGCCGGTCGCATCCGTCGTAAAGTCTGGAGAGGAGCCGAACCAGTTCGCGAACCGCGATCCTGGAATGTTCGCCGGGACCAAAATGGAACGTCCGGACACCCTGAGTTGCCGATTCCGCCGCCCTGAGCAACCCTTCCACAGCGTCGAGAACGTGGAGAAACTCGAAGGTGCTCTCTCCGGCGCTTCGTGTGAACTGGAACGAATCTACTTTCCTTACAATCAATTCGCGGCACGTCCATGGCACGATTCGGCCGAAATGGCGGTCGCCGGGGCCGTAGACGTTTACGAAGCGGCAGATGGTTGACGAGGTCCCATAGAATTCGTGGTAGTTGTGAACCGTGGCTTCCGCCTGACGTTTGGTGTGGGTGTAATAGTGCTCCGGGGCGGACAGCGGGCTGTGTTCGTGAAGCGGGGATGAGGTAGCTGCCCCAAAAAAGCAGGCGCTGGAGGCCAGGAGAAAGTGTGCCTGTGTGCGCCGCGACACCTCGATCATATTCGCCGTGGATGCGACGTTGGACTGAAATGCCTCAGCGGGATAGCGGCTTGTCCAGGGAGCGTAGGGCCGTCCCGCCAGATGGAAGACGTAGTGCGGGTTCATATCGCAGACCCGTTCGATACTACTGACCTCCCCCAGGTCCGCGGTTATGAATGGCCCGGCGTCGCCATTGAGCAAAGGGTAGAGACTACCCTGGGTGTTCCGTGTCAGGTCGACGGCGACCACCTCAGCTCCCGCATCGCGCAGCCGGGCGCACAAGTGAGAACCGATGAAACCAGCCGCGCCGGTGACGATGCACTTCCTGCCCTTGAGCGACCCTGCGGTGTTCACAACTCCATTCTCCCTCGAAAAACTTCGGCGTGCTTGATGTTCCGGGTGAAGTCAAGGCCGTTCGCCAGCAGGCGCGCCCGCAATGGGATCTCATCGAAGAGCCTTCCCGCTCCGTCCACGTGCTCGGTAACCTTGCAGACATCGGTGATCAAGGCCACTTTTTCATCCGCACTCGTCGCCTTCATGCCCGGGATCTTTTCATCGAGACCAACATAGACGTTCGGGGTGAAGCCTCTCTCTGTGTAGCGTTTGATGTCGTACTCCCACACCTTATATCTGGGGTGACGAAACTCGCTCAAGGCGATTCTTCCAGCGATACGGTGATCCTCATGAATATCGTCGCTGGGAGGAGTCAAGATCAAGTTGTAGGTGCGATGACCGGGTATCGGAACGCCTGTGTCCGGATTGTGATTCCTATTAATGGTAGCCTTCATGATGCCGACTAGATCGTCCCGGTGCAGCATCAGCTTTCGATCCACGAGGCTGCCGTTCCTGCCCGGTGTGTCATTCAGAAAGGTGAAGAATCCGTCACCGTTGATCCCCTTGTGTCTCTTGTGCAGTTGTTTGCATAAGCGGACGTACATCTCTCTTGCTTCCAACTGGAACGTGGGCCTCTGCCTAACACCGTAATAGTGGCTATCGTGCTGATCGCAGAGCAGAAGGATGTCCACTCTGTAGCTGAGCAACAGCGACAGTCTGAGCAGGGTTCCCAGGCAGCCGAGCAAGATGTCGTCGAAGTGGCAGCCGATGGCCAGAACGCTTCCGGCCGTGCGCAGAGTCAGGGCCGAACCCGGATCCTCCGTCAGAAGGTCGATCAATCCCTGGAGATCCGCTTCGGAGACTTGTTTCGAACAGTCGATCACCCGCGCCGTGAGGCCTTCCAGCAGGTCGCATTTCTCAAACTGCAAGGCGATGATGATCGCGCGGCCCTCCTGGTATTCCCGCTGCTTCGCCAACTCAAGCTCACGCTTGCACCAAGTCGAGGCCAGAAAGTCCTTTGTGAGCACAAGCACAATCTTGTAGCTCGCGTGCAAGTCATTCTCGATTTGATCGACAAGAGACCTGCCGTCGAAATCCTCATCCCACCGGATCTTGAGTGCTGCTTTTTCGAGTGGCTTCTTCAAGTGCTCTTCGACACGCTTCCCCACGCGCCGACGGTAGCTAATAAATGCGTGATACTGGAATACTTGCCGCATCTTTGCTTGTGAGACCTGATAATCCTATCACATTCTCAGCGCGACTGTCGGCAGTTACGTCCTCGATCGCCCTGCCTAAGTTCTAGCAATTCCGATCTGTGCGCTGGCAATACTGGACGGCCGCGCGCGACCACGTTTCCGTCGGACGATTGACGCGTAATTCGTCGGCGTCGCGGCCCGCTTTTATCGCGACGGTATCGGCAATGCACTCGATATCCGCGCTTTGCAGCGGCACATCGGAGCAGGACTCCACGTCGATCCCGTCGAATTCCGCGTCCGCGCCGCTGGTATGTGCGTGTAGGTCCTCGAAACACGCCGGCATTGTAGCTTTACTGCGCCTTTGCAACCTCGACCGCGAATGTATACGTCGGCCCAAACATGTTGGACCGGAACACAACCCACTTCTGATCCGGCGTGAAGCTGACGTTCGGCTCGAGGCGGTATTGGTGCTTGGACATATTCACCAGGCGCTCGGCGTGCAGGATGCCCGGCTTTACCAGACTCTTCTCGTCGACACCGCGATTCTGCATGAGTTCGGGATGGAACAGATAGATCCATTGTCCATCCGTGGCGCGGGCCACCTGTCCAGGGTCGCCTCCGTCACCTGCGAAGAGCTTCCCGTCGTTGCTGACGTTGAAGTGGATGGACCATTCGTTGCGTTCCAGGTGGTACCAGACCCGCTCACCGGTCTCGACGCTGTAAGCGGCCAGCCAGAACATTTCCCCTCGCGGTGTTTGCAGGTCGTACCAGATGGTCTTGCCATCCTGGCTCCAGAACTCGTGCCCCCAGATCTCCATCGCCATGGTGCGGGTATGGATCTTGGAAACGTGACTGCCGTCGGTGCGGATGGTCCAGAGGCGATCCACTTTGTGCCACGGTCCTTCGTGGCAAAACATCAGCAGCGTAGGATCCGTGGGAGAGAACAGCAGATGATTCAGCCAGTACGTGCTCCTGTGGATCGTGGTTACGGCTCCTGTTTTCACATCCACAATGAAGAGACCCATCGGGATACGCGCGGCCAGCCGCCTCTCCATCGCCTGCTCCTTATCGGAGTCTTGATCGAGTTGCTGTGGCTGCTGCGCCTGACTTGAGTTCACCGCCGGCGCCTCTCGTTCGGTATACGTTCCCGCCAGCAGCGTTTCATCCGCGTTCACCGTCGCCACGGAACTGCGCGGCGGAGTCTTGGCGATCTCTCGCGTGGCGCCCGTGTCGACATCGGTCGAATAGACGGCGTCGCCCTTGAGGTAGTAAACGTTTTGCGTCTTTCGCCCGGTGACGATGACGCGAACCCGCCCGGTGACGACTGGCTTGGAGGCGCGGGTCGCCAGGTTCAACACGGAGATTCCGCCGGGAGTGGTGTACACCAGCTTCTTGCCGTCCGCCGTGTACGCGTTCTGATTGAAGTAGAGGCTGGCGCTGCCCGGTTCGTCCGTGAGCCGGACGACGCGATGGCCGGTGTCGGCGTCAACCCAGGTGCGGGGCGGCTCAGCGGCGGTCTGCGCCTGGAGTACGCCTGCAAGAATTGCGCAGCGAGTGAACATGGGCGTCATCATATGCAACTCCTATTATCGGGCCAAGCGGATTCCGCGCGGATCACGACGTTTTGCATGCCTAAACAGAAACCCATTCGCCAACTAACGATAATGTTGATCTTGGCCAGGCACCCCAACTACTTGGCCGAACAACAGAAAACATCCAAGGCACGTGGGGCGGGCAGTCTTGCCTTCAAGCCGGCTTTCGTGCCGGCTTTTTTCGGCTGCATCGCGACAAGAAAGCCGGCCTGGAGGCCGGCTCGCCGCCATGACTGGCTGCCCCACGAGTCTCCGCCATGCCAGAAGCCTCTGATACTTGCGACCGCAAGCTGTTGATGAGCCCGTGGGACATGCTTTAGCTTGTCATCCCAGGACCGCCACCCGAAACTCGCAGTGAGGTGAAGCGCTCGTTCCATTATTCAAAACCACTGGCAGCTCAGGGCTTACGGTGGGTTCTGCGGGTGCGTTGCCGTATCATGTATTAAATCGATGAGAGTCATGCTTTTGCAAGCCACGGGGATCAGCAAGTCGTTTGCCGGCGTGCGAGCGCTCAACGGGGCCAGTTTAGATGTCAAACCTGGAGAAGTTCACGCTCTGGTGGGCGAAAACGGGGCAGGAAAGTCGACCCTCATCAAAGTGATCACGGGAGCCGTCACCGCGGATTCCGGGACCGTCGAAGTGAACGGCTCAGTGATTCAGAACCACCACACCAGGCTCGCGAAAAGCCTGGGCATCGCCGCGATCTATCAGCAGCCTGCTTTGTTCCCCGATCTCAGCGTGGCCGAAAATATCGCGCTGGCGCTGGAGACCGGCACGGTGTGGCGCAAAGTGGATTGGAAGGCGCGGACGGCGCGGGCCAAAGAGCTGCTGGATCGCGCGGGCGCGTCCATCGATCCCGCGCGACCGGCGTCGACGCTCAGCATGCCCGAACAGCAAATGGTGGAAATCGCCAAGGCGATCGGCGCCGAGGCCCGGATCCTGATTATGGATGAGCCCACGGCATCGCTGACCGATGTCGAAGTGGAGCGGCTGTTTCGCGTGATCGACTCTTTTCGGGGGCAAGGCTCGGGTGTCGTCTACATCTCGCACCGTCTTGAGGAAGTCTTTGCGATCGCGGACCGCATCACGGTTTTACGCGACGGCGAGACGGTCGGGACACACCGGAGGGACGCGGTCACGCGCGAAGAAGTGATTCATATGATGGTGGGCCGGGACCTCTCGGCGGTTTTTCCGAAACGCGCAGTGCCCATCGGGGAAATCGCACTGGAGCTTCGGCTGCCCGGCATTTCGCTCCACGTGCGGCGTGGCGAGATTCTAGGGCTGGCCGGTTTGGTCGGTTCCGGGCGGACGGAATTGGCCGAAACGATTTTCGGATTGCGGCCCGCCGATTCCGGCGAGATTCTGCGCGACGGCAAGGTGGTGCGGATCGGGTCACCGGCGCAGGCAATTCAATGCGGCATCGGATACGTGCCGGAAGACCGCCGCCAGCACGGCATTGTGATGGAGATGCCGATTGTGTCCAACGTCAGTCTCGCAAGCCTCGCCGCGGTTTCGTCACGGGGATTGATCGATGGCAATGCAGAGCGCGAGCTGGCCGGCAGCTACATCGGTCAGTTGCGGATCAAGGCCGAGTCCGCACAGGCCAACGCCGGCACGCTTTCGGGGGGCAACCAGCAAAAAGTAGCGCTGGCGCGGTGGCTCGCTACCAACCCGGCGGTTCTGATCCTGGACGAGCCGACACAAGGCGTGGACGTCGGTTCCAAGCAGGAGATTCACAAGCTGATGGTGGACCTGGCGGAGCGCGGCCTGGCGATCCTGATGATTTCGTCCGAGCTTCCCGAGATTTTGGGCATGAGCGATCGCATCGCGGTGATGCACAATGGCTCCCTTCGCGCCACGCTTTCGCGGCAGGAAGCGACGGCCCAGAAAATTCTTGCGCTTGCCTTGGGGCAGGAATAGGATGCGCAGCGGCTATCGCAGGGAGATCTCCGTCGCGCTCGCGATCGGCGCGCTGTGGATCGCTCTTGCGCTCCTGGCGCCGGGATTCTTCACGCTCTCCAACCAGCGCGATGTGTTGATGGCGAACATGCCCGTGCTGATTACGGCGCTGGGCATGACGCTGATTGTGCTCACGGGCCAGATCGATATCTCGGTCGGCTCGGTGTTCGCCATTTGCGGCGTCACCGCCGGGCTGCTCGCGAAATCCGGGCTCCCTCTGATCGCGGTAATCGTCGCCACGGTGCTGGTGGGCAGCGCGCTGGGTGCGATCAACGGCGCGCTGGTGGCGTACCTTCAGATTCCGTCGATTGTCGTGACGCTGGCATCCATGGTGGCTCTTCGCGACGGGCTCCGGTGGGTGACCGAAGGCGCCTGGGTGGAGAATCTGCCGCGAACTTTTCAATGGTTCGGATTGACGCTGAGAGGCTCGGAGGTCGTGACGATAGGTGTCGCGGCGCTGCTGTTCGCCGGCCTCGCATGGGGGTTGCGCCACCTGGCGGCGGGCCGGGCGGTGTATGCCGCCGGATCGAACGAAGAAGCCGCGCACCTGGCGGGAATCGACCGGGCGCGCGTGACGTTGTGGGTGTTCGCGATCGCGGGCGCGCTGACGGGATGTGCGGCGCTGCTCAATGCCGCGCGGTTCAATCAGGTCCCGAGTAACTCTGGATTGGGAATGGAAATGAGCGTGATCGCGGCGGTGGTGGTGGGCGGAACCTCAATTCGTGGCGGACGTGGCACTGTGGCTGGAACACTGCTCGGCGTGATTCTTCTGGGCGCCATCGGAACCGCACTTACGTTCCTGGGCGTCAGCGCATACTGGGAGAAAGCGATTCAGGGAGGAATCATCCTTGCGGCTGTGAGCGCAGAAGCGTGGCCCATGCGCGCGCAAACCTGGGGAGGCCGGCTTGGGCGCAGCCACACTTAAGCGCTGGTTCCCCAACGGAGAATGGATTCTACTGCTGGCACTGCTGGCGGAAGCCGCGGTGTTCTCCGCGATCTCGGACAATTTCCTTACGTGGGGGAATTTCTTCGAGGTGATTCGAACCAGCGTCGGAGTGGGCTTGCTGGCGCTGGCGCTGACCCCGGTAATGGTGTCGGGCGGAATCGATCTTTCGGTGGGCTCGGTGATGGGGTT
>JBGPHB010000239.1:0-6754 GCA_041484155.1 Bryobacteraceae bacterium | reverse complement strand
CGCGAAAACGGCCGGCAAGTATCGGGTGAGACGACGCGCATCGCCTCCCAGGCTTTCAACAGTCCCATCGAGAACGGCGCTTCGCTCCCGCCGGCGATGGCCACTTCCGCCGTGCCGTTGCGCACCATCCAGAACGCCTGCCCGATAGCATGATTTGCCGAGGAGCACGCCGTCGCAACCGTATATACCGGGCCTGTAATGCCGTATTCGAGAGAAATCCGGCTGGCGCCGGCGTTGGCCATTGTCTTGGGAATCGTCAGCGGATGGGTACGCGGGTTCTTCAGCGCGTAGAGCCCGTAAAAGCCCTCATCTTCCATGGTCTGGCCGCCCACGCAGGAGCCGGTCACGATGGCCGTGTTTTCCTTGAGGTCCGCGGTGAACTCAAGTGCGGCGTCCGCCACGGCCTCGCGCGCGGCCACGGCGGCGAATTGAGCGAAGCGATCCAGGAACGCAGCTTCCTTTGCTTCGAAGAAATCCGCGTCGCGATAGCCGGGAACCTCGGCGCCGTTGGGAAATCGTACGGAGCCTTCAGGCAGGATCTTCATGGGCCGGATCGCGCTGCGGCCGGCGGCAAGAGCATCCCAAAATGCTGCGCGGTCGCGGCCCAGGGCCGAGATGACGCCGACGCCGGTCACTACGACGCGGCGATTCACGCCGGCTTCGCTTCTTTGGCCGCGAGCAGTTTCTCGATTCCTTCGACCATCTCCCGCACCGAGCGGATCTGTCGCGCCGCGTCGTCCGGGATGTCGACAGCGAACTCGGTCTCAAGAGCGAACAGAATATTGATGCCGTCGAGAGAGTCGATTTTCAACTCTTCAAAGCTGCTGTCGATGGTCACCGTTTCCGGCGGGATGTGTTGCGTCTTGGCGATAACCCCGGTCACGCGCGCGATTAGTTCGTCGGACATAGAATCTGGCTTACCGTTTCGAAATGGAAGCCACGCTCCCTCAGGACGGGGATCACCAACTGAACTGCTTCCAGCGTGGTGCGGATGTCGGGGGAAATCCGGGTTTCGCGGCCGTCATGCAGGCAGATGATGGCGCCGTTGACCGCACGTTGAACCAGCCGGCGGGAGATGCGGGCCACGGGCCAGCGCCAATCGTTGGCAATCACCGTCCACATCACGCCCATCAGGTTGAGTTGCTGTTGTACGCCCCGCAGACCGAACCAGCGCACTCCGAAGGGAGCCCGGAAGAGCCGCGGCGTCGCGCCGGTGGTGGTTCGAATGGTCTCCTGCGCCAGAGCGATCTCGCGGTGGATGAATTTGGGCGAGTGAAAATCCAGGCGCGGATGCGAATCGGTGTGGTTGCCAATCTCGTGCCCGGCAGCCACGACGTCGCGCGCAATCGCCGGGCAGCGGCGTACGTTTTGCCCACACATGAAAAAGGTGGCGCGGACCCCGCGCTCGGCCAGGATATCGAGCAGAGCGGGTGTGGATTCGCTGGGGCCATCGTCGAACGTAAGCGCGAGCGCCCGCCGGGACCGGTTCCCGCGATACACCGAGGGCCCGAAAAACGCGGACGACCGGCCCCGTACCGCGTGAGCCATGAATCCGGCGGTGGACAGGATCCCCGCCGCGGCGCCGATAACCGCACCATCCGACATGAGATCCATCATACCCGTGGGGCAGGCAGTCTTGCCGGCAAGCCGGCCTTCGGGCCGGCTTTTTTCAGGTAAGAAAGCCGGCAAGAAAGCCGGCTCGCCGCCAGGACTGGCTGCCCCACGGGTTGCGAAGATATCAGGGATTTCAGATATGGCTTGGCGTCAACACTGGTCCGGCACTGCGGCGCATTCACTCCTCTTGTCGTTCCCGGACGTGTTTCATATTGGCTCGGACCGCCGTCTCTATCGCACGTCTCGCAGCTCCGGGAATTGACTTCGTTTGCCTTTTGACAACCTGCCTTTGTTCTGCACAATGAAGCACACCAGCAAAGACGCACGGCGATCTGGCATGTCGACAATATCCATCGTTTCCCGCACAGCCTTGTCGAACAACTGAAAACCTTATTCCGACACATTGTCTATGTGAAATACTTATCGAGGCGGGCCGAACCGCGTCTGGCTTGCGAGAATGGTTGGCCGTCCGTTTTCCATCTTGACGGCATCGACAAAGCGCTCACTGTCACGGTCGGAGGCGTCGAGGTATTCCAGCCAATGCAAGGACGCCTCGGTCATGTTGCCCGCCACGCTTGCGACACAGCAATATAGCTGGTCGGCGATGAGGATTCGTCGGCTGGTGCCCGGAGCGGGTGCCCACCAGCTAACGCCGTAAGGAGGCTGCTCGGTGAAATCTCCGAGGATCTCCGTTTCCAATACTCTCCAGTGCGGGAGTTCCATTCCCAATGCGGCGACGGCGGCTGAATCGGACGGATCGGCATCCTCGGGGTAGGGTTGGTTCAGACGCGCGAGATCGGACGGCCTCATAAGGATAGTCTCGCGCAGAGCCGGGGTCAGCTCACGCATCTCGCTCTCAACGCTTTGGTCGAGTATTGTATTTGGAGTACGATGGCAGTACAATGGAAACTGGAAACGCAAATGGCTATTTCAACTCCCGAACAACCTAGAGACCGCCGGTTCCAGCTTCGCGCGACCGCCTCTGAAGAAACCCTCATTAAAGTAGCGGCTGAACGCCAAGGCGTGAACGTCACGGACTTCATCTTGCGCAGTGCCCGAGAGCGCGCGGAACAGACCCTGTCAGACCAGACGCGATTTGTGCTCGACGAAAAGCAATGGAAGGCATTCATGGCGGCCCTTGATCGTCCGCCGAAGGACAAACCCCGGCTCCGCCGCTTGTTCACGGAATCGCACGTAGCCAAGCGCCGGTCATGAGCGAGGCCTCCAAGCCGGAATTCGAAATTGAGAAGCTGCGTCGAGAGCACGACCTCAGCCAGTTTGACTGTGGCAACGCGACACTCAACGCTTGGCTCCAAAAATATGCCTGGACGAATCAACAGGCAGACTCGGCCAAAACATATGTCGCGTTGGGCAGTAATCTTGTCGTCGGCTACTATGCGCTGACGACCGGCTCCGTCCACAAACGCGAAAGCCCGGAGCGAATCGCAAAAGGTCTCGCCAATCATCCGATCGGCATCGTACTCCTGGCTCGATTGGCAGTGGACAACAGGCAACAGGGGAAGGGACTCGGCAAAGCGCTGTTGTTCGATGCCCTCAGTCGAATCGAGGAAGCCGCTGACATTGTGGCCGTGCGTGCGGTGATGGTTCACGCCATGGATGAAGCGGCTCGCCACTTCTACGAACACTTCGAATTCGAGCCGTCTCCAGTTGACCCATTTCAGTTGCTACTGCTGCTCAAGGATCTACGCAAGGCCCTCAAATGAACCACGTAGCAATGCATCACAACCCCTCACAAGAACGTGGCGAGAAGTTGTACGGAGCGACCGAAAGTGCTGGCGAAGTCAGCTGCTCCGCCGTATTCTGAAGTCGTCAAACATTTTGACTCGGGAGATCGCCGTTATGGTCTTTAAGCAGAAGGAGTCCGCGAGCTGGTGGTACAAGTTCACCTGGAATGGAAAACTGATTCGCGAGAGCACGAAGCAGACGAATAAGCGCCTTGCCGAAACCATGGAGGCTGCGCACAAATCCGCGCTCGCCAAAGGCGAGGTCGGCATTCGTGAAAAAAGAGCCCGCGCCAACGCTCAAAACTTTCGGCGAAGAGTCGTCCTTGCCGTTCGTCCGCTCGACACGCGCAGGAAAGCCGAACACGGTGCGCTTCTACAAGAACAGCGTCGCCAATCTATCGGCCTATTCGAAGCTGGCAGATCTGCCGCTCGACCAGATCAATTCAGAACTCGTCGCCGGTTTCGTTGCGCGTCGGCAACTCGATCAAGTCCAAATCTCGACCATCAACCGCGACCTCGCCACGCTACGCCGCATGTTCCATCTTGCGATCGAATGGGGCAGGGTGAAAACGCTGCTGCCGCGCATCAAGCTGTTGCCAGGAGAAAACCATCGTGAGCGGGTCCTCTCAATCGAAGAAGAGGCTGCCTACCTCGACGCAGCCAGTCAGATCGGGCACGACATCGAGCAGGCCTACCAGAGAGCCCTCAAGGGCATCCGCGCCGTCGAACGGGGCAGGAGCCGCGGCGACCGGATTGCTACATCCTCCGTGATGTAACCACGATCTTGTTCGATTGCGCTCTGCGACCCGAGGAGTGCTTCCGCCTGAAGTGGGAGAACTTCCGCGATGGCCTCATCGTGATCCACAGAGGAAAGGGCCGCGGATCACGCCGTATGATTCCGGCCAGCCAGCGCATTCAGGGCGTTCTCGACACGCGCAAGGGGACCTCAACGACCGACTGGATTTTCCCCGCGCCAGTGGTCACATCGAAGCCTCGACACTGAAGAAGCAGCACGCCGCCGCCATCGAAGCCTGCGGTGTTGAGGCGTTCGTTCTTTACACGCTCCGCCACACCTGCCTCACCCGTTGGGCGAAATACATGGACCCGTTCACCCTCCACGTTCTCGCCGGCCACACCGACATGAACACGACCAAGCGCTACGTCCACCCGGACGAAGCGCGCATCCGGGGAGCGATGTCCAAGGTTCGGGGTGGTCATCGTTTTGGGCATAGTCGCGAAAACGGCGACCCGAAGGCCGCCGCTGATTCTTCTGCAACTGACAGATTGGATAAGGACTTAACTGGAGCCACCCGCCGGGATCGAACCGGCGACCTGCTGATTACGAATCAGGAGTCTCGAAACAATGGACGCCACTGCCTGCTCCACGAGCGCTCCGTCACCCTCGCGCCAGATCTCGCAGCGCGCGATCAGCGGCGGTGACACCCCGGTACGGCGCCTCCTCGAAAATTGAGAATCCGCTCAGGTCGGAATTCGCATAGATCACCGGGCCGGGTCCCGTAGTGAAGTGCCTGCGCGACTCCGAGCCTAGGAATCCCGGCACTGGCCGTGCCATGGCGTGGCCCATGCGCATTACGTCGATGCGCGATACTGCACTGCGGACATCCCGGTGCGCGCGGGACAGGTCGTTCAGAATCGCCTCGCGCCAATAGCTCCAGTCCTTTTCGAGAAGGAGTGCACGCATCTCGGCCGGCGGGCGATGCGCCAGCGCCCAGTAGAAGGTCCACACTGTTCGATCGGTGTGCGAGCGCAGACTCATGTGCGTGGCGTCGACGTAGCCGAGGGCGGGGGAGTCGTAGATCACGTTGTCCCATGCGGTTTCGTCGGGCAGCCGGTCGAGGGTCAGGTTTGCCGTGAGCCAGGGTGAGTAAACGAACCCCTGTGCCGGTGGCGCGCCTTCGACTATGTACGAAGCCAGAAATGTTGGTGCGGCGAAGATTACGCGTTCGGCAACATACTCGGTTGCTTCGGTGCGCACGCGCATGCGGCGGCCGTTCTTTAGAATCGCGTACACCGGTGAGGAAGACCGCAGCCATGGATTCAGGCGCTCCATCAATTGCCGTACGATCCAGCCATTGCCTTCGGGCCACGTGAGCGGACCCTTCTCCTCCGGCTCGCGCGAGGCGAAGTAATGCATCCCCGCCCAGGCCGAAGTGTCGCGGGCCAGCGCGCCGAAGTCGTCGCGACAGGCGTAATCGATGTACCAGTTGAGATACGGCGAGGTGAAGCGGTTCGCAGCCATCCAGTCGTGCATCGATTGACGGTCCAGCGGAGACGGCCGCGCGCCGCGCTCCATCGGGATGGTGAATTGGCCGGAGGCGCGATGTTCCACCACCAGGTCTTGAAAGCGGCGGTACTCCTCGCGATCGCGCGCAGTGGCGGCGATCTCCGGCTCGATTCCTTCCTGCCAGCGGCCGTGGAGAAACAGGCGCTCTTGCGGTGAGAAGCAGAGACGGCGCTCGTCCCACTTGCCGTCCTTCAAGACTCCCAGATCTTCGAACAACTCGCGCACCAGCGCCGCGCGCGCGTTCGGCACGGGTACGTAGTGTGCGGCCCAGGGGTATGCCGTGATCTCATTCTGTCCCCAGCGCGAGTTGCCGCCGGGCTGTGCTTCCATTTCGAGCAAAACGAAATCGCGAAAGCCGCGTTTCGCCAGGCGCCAGGCGGCGCTTAGTCCGGCAATTCCACCGCCTACGATGACGATCGGGATTTTCTCAGTGTGGGCGGGAGCGGTGAACCGTGCATGATCGCGAATGCGGTGGCCGGTTGGAAATGCATCATTGACGAAGGATCCCGAAACCGGCCGCGCGGCTTTGGCGGTAAGGCCAACCAGAGCGGCGCTCAGAAACCTTCGCCGCGTTGGCATTATTTGGGGGTGAACTTGAAGTCTGAGATGCCGATTTCGTCGTTGCCTTGGACCAGGAACCCGAACTTCCCCTGGGTGAAGTTGCGGCCCGGTTCCGTGAAGGAATCCAGAACCATCCAATCATTGCCCTTGCGGATTTTATGAATCAACTGCTGCGGCGTCACTTCGATCTGGATCGTGAACGACTTCTGACTCTCCAGGTCAAGCTGCGTCTTTTCCCGTTCGAGTTTCTTCCCATTCTCGACCACCTCCGCCCAGAAGTTCTTCCGGTCAATCTCGAACATCAGGTAATTCTTGGCATCCACGTACTGGATGCACCAGCGGATACGTCCGCCACGAAACACACCGCCACCCTTGCGCAACTCCGCGGTGAACGTAAACACACCCTTGGCCGGCAGCTTGAAGGGCACGAAGCCGCCACCCTTGTGAACCCAAGCCTCGCCGTCCTTTTTCCACCCCGCAGGATCCTCGAAGTCCGTGATCCCGGCTACGGGGGCAGGGGCTGGAGTCG